>JAJRTY010000186.1 GCA_024278055.1 Alphaproteobacteria bacterium
GCATAATGTCACCAATTTCAGCCGCATGAAAGGGGCAATAACCCCGTGACGCGTGGAATTCAAGCTATATCAATAGCGCCGTTCAAGCGGATTTATGCCAGCATTATGGTTAACAAACCCGCATTTTCTGCACCTGTATTAATAGAATGGCGAAATAAAGACAAACAAAACCAGCCCGGGAAATTCCCAGGCCGGTTTTTCGAGATGGCTATTTGTTAAAACAAATACTCAGCGGCCAATTAAATCAGCAGCGCCGGTGTTTGTTCTTTTAGTTACAGGCGATAGAGTATCTGGTCGGTCCAGAAACGCTCAAGCCGTTGCAGTGATTTGTTCATGAGCTTGAACTCCTCGCTGCCGATACCGCCGACCTGCTCAATTGATTTCAGGTGGCGATTGTAAAGGCTGTCGACCACCTTGGATACCATCTGGCCCTTTTCGGTGAGACTGACCTTGACCGAACGCCGGTCTTTTCGCGAACGCTGGTGATGGATAAATCCCTGGTCCACCAGTTTCTTCAAATTGTAAGACACATTGGAGCCGAGATAATAACCGCGGGTACGCAGCTCTCCGGCGGTCAGTTCAGAATCACCAATATTGTACAAAAGCAGCGCCTGTACAGCATTGATATCATCCTGACCTTCACGGTCGAATTCATCTTTGATAACGTCCAGCAAACGGCGGTGCAGCCGTTCAACCAGCGTCAATGCCTCAAGATACACAGTCTTGATCGACTCTGCATCCTGCGGCACCGCCGGAACACCGGCAGTGGTTGGTGCATTCATCATAAAATAGCCTCTCTGTTGTCCGGCGGTTATTATTTTTTAGTCCACCGTGAGAGAAACACTACACGTTTCGTCTAAAATTCGACTTAAAACACAAACTTAACACAGTCTTACCGGATTCCAGAGAACCCCAATGGAATCAAGGGTTTCAACTATTTGGTAACGATGTTGATTCACGCTTTCTTGGTGCTGTAAATAATCCAGCCGCGAAACCCGAGATATATTGCTATGGTTGCAAGGTGAAACCAGATGATTGCCGGGTTCGATCCAAAATACTGCGGGAACCAGCTGTACATCACCAGTTCAGTGGTAACCGCAAGGGTCCACACCACCTGCCCCCACGAAAGTGTTGACCACAAACCTACTGCCGATATTGGTAACAAAACGGTCAAAATCGCACTGGCGGCCTGCCATTGCGGCGACATTGTATCGAACCGCCAGTTACTGCCAGGATAATAGCCGCTGACCCGCAGCCAGAACAAAGTGGTGAAGCCGATAAAACACAGCGACAACAGGCGTAGAAACCAGACAAAGCCGGCTTCTGCCAGAGATGGTTCAGCAGGTTTTAGATCTTCTGCATAACTCATTCAAACACCAGTTCTCCATCAAGCGTTCCGGACGTGCCATCAAGCGGCGCAAAAATTGCGGCGATTGCGGTTTGATCAATAGCATCGATCGACTTCGGGTGCCATTGTGGCGCGTTGTCCTTGTCGATGATTGCAGCCCGAATTCCTTCGTAAAATTCGGTGTCAGACAGGATGCGCGAAACAATGCGATATTCAAGTTGCATGCATTTGCGCATATCGAGTTGCCGCCCGCGGCACAACTGGTGAAATGTGATGGCCAGGCTTTTCGGCGATTTGCTCTTTATGGTGGAAAAGACTTTTTGCGCCCACTGGCTTTGGTCGCCATCATTCAGACCGGCCATATTGTGCAGGTTTTGCATAATTTCGGCCAATGAATCCGCCCCAAACACCGCATCAATATCTTTTTGGCGGCGGGACAACTCCGTTTCACCATCGCTTGCGACCAAAGCAGTAAGAACGGCGTCAACATCATCGCTATCGCACAGGGCCTGCTCCAGCTCTTCAAGATCCTCACTGGCGCAGGCATCGGTGGCAAGACCGCACCACAGCAGATCATCCTTTTTAATGCGATTGCCGGTGAGCGCCAGATAAAGGCCCGTATTGCCCGGCAGGCGCGGCAGGAAATACGAGCCGCCAACATCGGGAAAAAAGCCAATGCCAACTTCGGGCATGGCAAAGGAAATATTGTCGCCGGCAATCCGGTGCGAACCATGAAAAGAAACACCAACCCCGCCGCCCATGACAATACCATCAATCAGCGCGATATAGGGTTTGGGATATTCCTTGATATAGGCGTTGAGACGATATTCATCCCAGAAGAATTGCAGGTGCGGTTTTCCGGCAATACCGCGCTGGTAAAGATCGCGAATATCGCCGCCAGCTGAAAATGCCCGGCCCGCTGCCGCCTTGATAATGATGTGCCTGATTGCCGGATCGTGCTCCCACTCACGCAACTGCGCGTACAGTTGCAACACCATCGAATGGGTCACGGCATTTAGCGCTTGCGGCCGGTTCAGCGTAACCACACCGGCATTGGCATTTTGATGAAACAGAATTTCAGGATCGGACATGGAGGCTGACAGTTGAATGAAAATGAGCAGGATTCGCTTGCATGGTAATTGGTTTGATATGCAACGTGCAATCCTTGCCGACGCATACACCACTATTTGCTAACCCAACAACCTTCAAAACTTGAATTTCCCGTGTTACAAGGCCAGCAAC
>JAJRTY010000187.1 GCA_024278055.1 Alphaproteobacteria bacterium
ACGTCCTCAATATCTGCCCGTGCAATAAAAGGCTTTGGTTTTGAATTGTTGGCCGTTTCAACTTCCAACGAAATTACCTTTGAACTGTCCTGATGTGACAACCATTCCCTGACCTCGGCGATTGAAACCAGGCCCCAGTAGCGGGCAATATCAGAGGGGGTTGCAAAACCCAGCCGGTCGAGCGCCGAGCAACAGGCCCAGTCGATAAATTCCGCCTTGCTGACCCGCGCCGCTAAATTTCTGTCCGGCAAGGCCCGCTCAGTCATATTATAGACTTTTTGAAAACCATCACGCCCGGAAATGGCCAGTTTTCCGCTGCGCCATAAAAATTCCAGCGCCGCCTTGCCATCATGCCATTGCCACATCTGCTGCGGGCCATCGCGCGCGGGTTTTTCGAGATCACGCGAACGAATTGCACCTTTTTCGGCGATCAGTTCAAGCAGGTCATCACAATGATCAAGAAAGCCCTCACCCTGCCAATGGATAAAACTTTTGCGCAGTCTCGCATTCTGTCGGTCAAACCGGTGCCGCCAGTAGGGATAAAATTCAGCCGGAACAATCGACGCATCATGGGTCCAGCCTTCAAACAGCAAGCGATCTTTCTCAATCAGTTTTTTGAGATGTTTTGGCCGATAGGTTTGATTGCGGGCAAAAAGCGTCATGTGCTGGGCACGCTCCACCCACTGGATTGAATCCACCTGCACAAAACCCATTTGGCAGATCAGTTTATAGAGATCATCCAGGCTTTGCTTCACATGCGGGGGATGCGAAAGCCCTTGCAGATACAATACCACATGCCGTGCCTGTTTATTGGATAGTGCAAGAACCATCCGCAATCTAGAAAGGATTGCAGCGTTCAGTGCAAGCCGGAATACACAATTGCGTTATATAATGCGGTCAACTGGACATCATATTTGATTCTGCCTATGCAGCAGACACACCTATTGCTGATCATCCAACCGGGAACGTTTATGGCAACCGGCTCACGCCTTCGCAGTATCACTCTTGCGCTTGTTTCGCTCATCGCCATTTCTGGCTTTATCGCACTTGGGGTGTGGCAATTTTTGTGGATGCAATGGCAGGATCAACTGATTGAGCAGGCAGCCTTTATCCCCGGCTCGGAACTGGCGACAATAACCGATCTTGAGGCCGGACTTGAATATGGCTACGAGGTTAATCTGCTGCGGGTTCGCCTCAACGGCTATTACCGCCACGACCTTGAGCGCTATATTGCGGCGTCAAAAGACGGTTCCGCCGGTTATCAGATCATCACACCTTTTATCGAGGAGCGCGGGTATATTGTGCTGGTTGACCGCGGCTGGGTTGCTGAAGCCGACCGCAAGCCCAAAACAAGACCTGATCCACGCAATCCGGAAGGCAAGATTTCTGTCAATGGCATCAGCCGCTACAACGCCGCCAGCATGATCTGGTTATACCCGGCCGCAAAAAACAATGTCTGGTCCTGGTATGACCGGCGCGGCATTGCCAATTCACTGCCGCAAGGCCTTGGCGAAAATGATAATGGCGAGGCGGCGATCGTTGCAACCCTGTTTGTGCAAATTGAGCCGGACGGAGAGCCGGGTGAAGGCCGCCTGCCCTATATTTCACCGTTGAAAATTGGTTCATCAATTTATCACCTGCTGGCCGCAGCCATTTCATTCCTGCTGGCTTTAGCACTGGCAATCTATACCATCCGCTATTTCTGGACCCGTAGGAAGAATAAAAAGGCTGCTTGACTTATTTCTGCACCAGCATATCCAGCCGCAACCGATGGCGGTCATCGGTCAGCCGGTAGGTGCTGGCAAGCGTTGCACCAATGACCCCAAGACCGGTTGCACCACCGATTAACAACATGACCATGATCTGGTATTTTACCGCCTCCTGCGGGTCGACACCGGAAAGAATTTGCCCGGTCATCATACCCGGCAGCGAGACAATACCCATTGCCGCCATGGCGTTGATGATCGGCATAAATCCGGCCCGCAGGCTGCGCCGGACAAATGGCAACATTGCCTGCCAGCGGGTTTTGCCGAGCATTAATTGTGCTTCAATCGCTGTTCGCTCGCGGTCAACTGTCGTGGTGATGTTGTCCAGCGCAAGCGAAACGCCGGTCATCGTGTTGCCAAGGATCATCCCGAACAACGGCAACGCATAGCGCGGCGTCCACCACGGCTGCGGCTCAATCATCGTGCCAAGCGCCACCAGTGCCACCAGCATGCCGGAAAACATCATCGCTCCGGTGCCAATACCATAACCCCAAATGCCGGAAAGCCGCTTGTCCTGTCGTGCCCAGATTTCCCGTCCGGCAAACAGCCCCATGGCCAGCGCCACTCCGGCAGTCAGCCACGGCGAAGCCAGGGCAAATATCCAGTTGAGCAAAAGCCCGACCAAAAACAATTGAATGACCATGCGCAGGGAAACAAACAGCAGTTTTCGCGCCAGCCCGAGTTTGAAAGCAAGCGATATCAACCCGTTCAACACAATGAACACCGATGCCAGCGCAACATCCAAATAGGACAGGGAAATATAGCTGCTCATCGGGTATTTTCTCCCGCGGCCTGACCCGCTTCATCGATCACCAGCTTACCGTCTTCAAGCAAAAACCGTCGCACCCCCATGCGGCGGCCTTGTTGCGGATCATGGGTAATGAGGATAATGCCAACACCTTTTGCCATTTGCGCACGCATGATTGCCTCAACTTTTTCAGTTGCCTGTGGATCAAGTGCAGCGGTTGGTTCATCCATCAACAGCACTTTTGGCTGCAGTGCCAGCGCCCGGGCAATGGCGAGCCGCTGGCGTTCACCGGTCGAGAGGCGTCGCACCTGCCACGAAAGGGCTTCGCCGCTCAAAGACAATGCATCGAGCAGATCTGCGGCGGCATCGGGATTTTCAAAATGTTCGCCCACCCGGTCTGCCCACCAACCACTTTCAGCCGGTAACAACATGACCTTTCGCCGCCATTGATTGGCAGCCATTGCAGCGCGACTCTCGCCGTCGAGCACAACATCGCCGTCATTCGGGTCAAGATCGGCAATGGCGCGCAAAAATATCGACTTTCCCGCCCCGGACTTCCCACGAATGGCAATACATTCACCGGCAGATAATTGCAGGCTGAGCGGTCCGAATATCGGCGTTTCAAGCGCTCTTATGTCGAGAAATACAGAAGACGCGGGCTGTTTTGGTGCGCGCGGCTGGCTCATCCGGGTTCTATTACGACCCATCGATTGAGCGCTGCCCAAAGGCTAATCTTCGCGCAGGGTCGAAAGGCCGATGCCGGTCGATTCAAACCCGCCATCGACCGCCAATATCTGACCGTTGACATAACTCGCCTTGTCGCTGGTCAGAAAATATATTGCCTCTGCGATCTCCTCCTCCGTGCCATAACGATTAAGCGGAATCGCGGCATGATAGTCGGCACGAATTTCAGGCCCGTGGACTTTTTTGGCCATCGCCGTATTAACCGGTCCGGGTGCAATCGCGTTGACCCTGATGCCCTGATTGCCAAGTTCCGCTGCCTGCTGTTTGGTCAGTTGAATAAGGCCCGCCTTGCTGGTGCCATAGGCAACGCGGAGCGTGCTGGCACGCAGGCCCGAGATTGATACGATATTGACAATACTGCCACCGCCACTTGCAAGCATCAACGGCGCGCAGGCCTGGCCACATAAAAACGGACCGGAAAGATTGACCGCCAGAATGCGTGACCAGACATCAAACCCGGTTTCCAGGATCGGCATAAAGTCAGCAATGCCGGCATTGTTGATCAACCCGTCCAACCGTCCGAAGCGGTCATCTATTGCCGCAATGGCCTCCTTGACCTGATCAGGATTGGAAACATCGCAGACAATCATCATTGTATCATCACCGCGCGCCAAAAGCTCAAATGACGATGTCAGTGTTTCCTCATCAATATCGAGCAAGACCACCTGCCAGCCCTGATCAAGAAACAGTTTTGCCGTAGCAAGGCCAATGCCGCGCGCCGCACCGGTTACCAAAACGAGCTTTTTTGCTGATTGCGCCATCGATCAATGGTCCTGTTATTTGTAAGGATCAGCCGCATCGCGCAGCCCGTCACCCAGAAAATTGAACGCGATGATGACAAATATCACCGGAATAACCGGCAACATCAGCCACGGATAAACCGCAACCACATTGATGTCCTGTGCCTCATTCAGCAACACGCCCCACGAGGTCACCGGTGGTCGCAGTCCAAGACCAAGGAAGCTCAAGGCGGTCTCACCAAGGATCATCGTTGGAATGGTGATGGTTGCCGAGGCAATGAGGTGGCTCATAAAACCCGGCACCAGATGGCGCCCGATTATCCGCGCCGGGCTGGCGCCGATCAGCCTTGCCGCGAGTACGTAATCTTCTTCGCGCAATGCGAGCAATTTTGAGCGCACCGCTCGCGCAAGCCCGGTCCAGTCGAGCAAACCAAGTATGATGGTTATCCCGAAATAGACCAGTATCGGGCTCCAGGTTGCGGGCATGATTGCCGATAGCGTCAGCCATAACGGGATTGAAGGAATCGACTGCAACACCTCAATCATCCGCTGAACAATCATATCGACCCAGCCGCCATAATAGCCTGCCGCACCGCCAATAACGATGCCCAGCACAAAACTGACGGTAATGCCGATCAGCCCGATGGTCAGTGAAATCCGTGCCCCGGCAATGATGCGTGACAGCATATCGCGGCCCAACCGGTCTGTGCCGAGCAAATAAAACGAACCTTTTTCTGGTGGGCAAACCAGATGCAGATTGGCTTCGATATAGCCGAAATATTTGTATTTATCGCCGCTGCAGAAAAACCGCAATTTTTGCGGTTTACTGGTATCCGCAGTAAATACGCGCTGCAAGGTCTCCATATTGCGGGTCACCTTGTAGGGATAGACGAACGGCCCGATAAACTTGCCCTCATGGAACAGGTGAACACCCTGGGGTGGTGCGTAAATGTCCTTCACATGGCGCTTGGTCATGTCATAGGGCGACAGGAACTCGCTGAAAAATATCGAGGTATAAAGCACCGCCAGAAACACCCCGGACCACACCGCAACCCGGTGCTGGCGGAATTTCCACCACATCAGTTTTAATTGCGAAGCAAAATATATCCGTTCCTGCTCCGGCGTCAGCTTTTCGATTGATTGCAGATCAAACGGCTCGGTAGATACGAAATGAGGTAATTTGTCGGTATCTTTTGGTGGCAGGGCGCTCATCTTTCTGCCTTCCCCTGCATTCGAATCCGCGGATCAAGAAAACCCAGCGCAATATCTGAAATTAACACACCAAACACCGTCAAGGTCGCCAAAAACATCAAAAACGACCCGGCCAGATACATATCCTGGCTTTGCAACGCGGCAATCATCAATGGGCCGGTGGTCTCAAGCGACAATACGATGGCAACAATTTCGGCACCGGAAATAATCGCCGGCAGCAGACTGCCGATATCGGCAACAAAGAAATTAAGCGCCATGCGCAGGGGATATTTGACCAAT
>JAJRTY010000188.1 GCA_024278055.1 Alphaproteobacteria bacterium
CCTATCATCTCATCCCACATAATCACGATGATGTTCTGGCTGAAACTCAATATGGCGGCACTATCTTTGCAGCGGTTGCCAAAGACAATATGATCGGCACCCAGTTTCACCCGGAAAAAAGTTAGGAGCTGGGTTTGCGCCTGATTGGCAATTTTCTTAAATGGACACCAGACAGTTGAAATTATTCCCGGCAATAGATCTGAAAGACGGTCAATGCGTGCGCCTGATCCAGGGCGATATGGACCAGGCCACAGTATTTAACGACACCCCCCATGCCCAGGCAAAAGCCTTTGAGGATGCGGGCTTTGATTATCTCCACATCGTTGATCTCAATGGCGCGTTTGAAGGTGCGCCGGTTAATGCCGAGGCTGTCGAGCAAATTCTGGCAAATGTTTCCATGTCGACTCAGCTTGGCGGTGGCATCAGAAATCTGGAAACCATCGCCATGTGGCTTGAAAAGGGCATTTCGCGGGTGATTTTAGGCACTGTAGCTGTCGAAAACCCGGATCTGGTGCATGTTGCCTGTCGCGAATTTCCCGGATGTATTGCTGTTGGTCTCGATGCCAGAGACGGCATGGTGGCGGTACGTGGCTGGGCTGAAACATCAAAACTTGAACTTGAGGACATGGCGGCAAGGTTCAGCGACGCCGGTGTCGCCGCCATTATCTTCACCGATATCGCCAGAGACGGTATTTTGACCGGGCTTAATCTTGACGCCACGGCGGACCTGGCAAAATCAACCTCAATCCCGATTATAGCCAGTGGCGGGCTGTCCAGCCTTGACGATATCAAGGCGTTACTCAGTCCAAAATACAATATGATTCACGGTGCCATTACCGGTCGCGCGCTTTATGATGGCAGGCTTGATGCAAAACAGGCTTTGGCCCTGATTGCTGAAAATGAAACAACGGGGCAATAAATGCTGAAAGTCCGCATTATACCCTGCCTTGACGTAAAAGACGGTCGTGTGGTCAAGGGTGTTAATTTTGTTGATCTTAAAGATGCCGGTGACCCGGTGGAAAGTGCGCGTGCCTATGATGCAGCGGGCGCGGACGAGTTGTGTTTTTTAGACATAACCGCCAGTCACGAAAAACGCGGTATTTTGATTGATGTGGTGCGCCGCACTGCCGAATGTTGTTTCATGCCGGTCACCGTTGGCGGCGGCGTCAAGCGCACCGAGGATATTCGCGAGTTGCTTTTAGCCGGTGCCGACAAGGTTGCCATGAACACCGCAGCCGTTCTGAATCCGCAATTTGTCCGCGAAGCCTCACAGAAATTCGGCGCCCAGTGCATTGTTGTGGCGGTTGATGCAAAGCGCGTATCGAAGCTGGATGAGACGCCCAGATGGGAAATATTCACCCACGGCGGCCGCACACCAACCGGCATTGATGCTATAGAGTTTGCCGAAAAAGTAACCGCTCTGGGGGCAGGCGAGCTATTGTTGACCTCGATGGACAGAGATGGCACCAAAATTGGCTTTGATCTCGACTTGACCCGGCGCATTTCGGACGCGGTAGCCATCCCGGTCATAGCCAGCGGCGGTGTCGGCAATCTCGATCACCTGGTTGACGGTATAATCAAAGGCCACGCCAGTGCGGTTTTGGCGGCATCGATATTTCACTTTGGTGAATACACCATCGCCGAGGCCAAATCCCACATGGCGAAAGCCCACATCCCCATGCGGCTTTAAACACTGGCGCGAGTGCAATAAATTTGCTACCTCTGCCAACACTTGATGCTGCAATGCACAGGAATGGATCCATGACCAATCCGGCCACAACAACACCTCTCGATCTCGATGTCCTGCGCGAGCTTTCTGAAGTGATAAGCGCCCGCAAAACCGAGACCGCTCAAACCTCCTATACAGCAAAACTGTTGCACGGTGGTATTGGTGATTGTGCTAAAAAACTTGGCGAAGAAGCCGTCGAGACAGTGATCGCAGCCGTTGCCGGTGATGGCGAACAACTGGCTGAAGAAACCGCGGATTTGCTGTATCATTTGCTGGTAACCCTGGAAGCGGCAAATGTTCCTCTGGCTGATGTCATGGCGGTTTTGCGAAGACGTCAGGGCTTAAGTGGCCTCGATGAAAAAGCATCAAGGACAAACAGTTAAGCCTAATGGATATACCAGTCTCGCCAGATCATTCTCCCTACCGGAAATTTACCAAAACCCAATGGGCAAAACTGCGCGCCGACACACCGCTGACCCTGTCGGCAGAAGAGCTGGAAAAACTGCAGGGCCTCAATGAAAATGTCAAGATGGACGAAGTCCGCCAGATTTATTTGCCGTTGTCACGATTGTTGAATTTTTATGTAGCCGCCACCCAGAACCTGCATAGGGCAACCCAGGATTTTCTCGGTGGCAAAGAAAACAAGGTTCCCTATATTATAGGTATGGCAGGCAGTGTGGCGGTTGGCAAAAGCACATCCGCGCGTATTCTTCGCGCCTTATTGGCCCGCTGGCCCAACCATCCAAAGGTCGATCTGGTGCCCACGGACGGGTTTTTGCTGCCCAATGCCGAACTTGAGCGCCGGGGATTGATGCAGCGCAAAGGCTTTCCCGAAAGTTTTGACGTCGCCCGTATTTTGAAATTCATGTCGGACGTAAAGGCCGGCCGCCGACAGGTAGAAGCTCCGGTCTATTCCCACATTGCCTACGATGTGCTGGAAGGTGAAAAAATCACCGTCGACCAGCCTGACATATTAATTGTCGAAGGCCTGAACCTGTTGCGAACCGGCCGCGCTCCCAAGGGCGGTAAATTGATCCCTTATGTTTCGGATTATTTCGATTTTGCCATCTACCTCGATGCTGATGCAAAAGAAATAGAACGCTGGTACGTGGAGCGGTTTTTTCAGTTGCGTGAAACCGCTTTCAAAAATCCAAAATCATTTTTCCACCGCTACGCCAGACTTGACGATGATGAAACGCATAAAACGGCAACTGAAATCTGGCGTTCGATCAACTTGTTGAACCTGGAAGAAAATATTCTGCCAACCCGCCATCGCGCTGACCTGATTTTACGCAAAAGTGCAAATCACGGAATTGAAGAAGTCGAGTTGCGAAAATTATAATCCGCGTGATGAGATCAGTTCAGCCAGTGAAATCTCAGGCCTGGCACCAATATGCGAAATAACTTCATTGGCAGCCAATGCACCCAGGTGTCCACATTCGGGCAAAGTCTTGTTTTGCGTAAGCCCATATAAAAACCCGGCAGCAAAAAGATCACCGGCCCCGGTTGTATCGACAACTTCATCAATGCTGATGGCTGCAACCTCATGGCACTCGTTGCCCTTGATGATGACACAGCCCTTTTCGCTTCGGGTCAAAATCGCCAGCCGGCATTCTTCCGCCGCCAGCTTCACCGCATCTTCAAAATCGGACACTTTGAATAACGACATGATTTCGGCTTCATTGGCAAAAAGAATATCAACGTCGCGTTTAAGCAGATTACGAAACTCATCACGATAACGATCAACACAAAAAGCATCGGACAATGTCAGCGCCACCTGGCGTTCGGCGTCATGGGCATATTTGGCAGCCTTTAAAAAAGCCTGTTTGGCCTGTTCGGGGTCCCACAGATAGCCCTCAAGATAAAGTATCTGGGCTGCCGCCACCTGATCTTCATTGATATCTTCTGCACACAGGTTCTGGCTGGCACCCAGAAATGTATTCATGGTGCGCTCGCCATCGGGCGTGACCAACACCAGGCAGCGCGCAGTCTGTGGTCCGCTGGCAGCAGGAGGTGTGGTAAAATCAACACCAATGGAACGGATATCATGGGCAAAGATTTTGCCCAGCTGATCATCACGCACCTTGCCAATAAAGGCACCTTTGGCCCCAAATGACGCAATACCGGCAATTGTATTGGCAGCAGAGCCCCCGGAAATCTCGACGCCGGCCCCCATTCTGGCATAAAGCTCCTCGGCCTGGGCTTCATCAATCAGCGACATTGAGCCCTTGGTCAGTTCATTGTCTTTGAGAAATCCATCATCGCTGCGGCTCAATACATCAACAATCGCATTGCCAATACCAAGCACGTCTATTTTTGTTGCCGCCATGTCTCTACCATCCTTATTTTAACCCGCGCGGAACATACGGGTGCGGGCTCATGGTCGCAAGCAATAATATTGCCGCCGGCATTTGCGTGCTCTTGCCAGAGACAAAATGAGTGATTAAATGAAAACCACCCGAACCACTTAAATCAACAGATTGTCATCCAATGTTTCAGGCCGCCGCCAAATCAATCGAGCAGTTATTTTCGCCGAAATTTCGCTTCGTTCTGTTTAAATCTCTGGGCCTGACAATCGTGGTGTTTGTGGTCTTGTGGATATCTCTGCAGGCAGCGCTGGCCAGGTTTTTGATCCTGTCCTATGGCTGGATGGAGACAATTGTCGCCATTCTGGCGGGTCTTGGCCTGTTTGCCGGAATGTTTTTACTGCTTCTGCCTATCACAGCATTCGTCGCTACATTTTTTATTGATGAAATTGCCGAGGCGGTTGAAGAACGCCACTACCCCAATGATCCGGTGGGCAGGGAAATGCCCGTGGTTCAGGGCCTCGTCATTGCCGCTAAATTTACCGTCAGTATCATTGCCATCAATATCCTGGTGTTACTGGTTGCTTTAATACCCGGTATCAATCTGGTGGTGTTTTATGGTGGCAACGGCTATTTGCTTGGCCGGGAATATTTTGAGCTTTGTGCCCTGCGCCACCTGCCCCACGATAAAGTGGTAGAATTACGCCGGGCAAATCGCAGCCGCGTGTGGCTATCTGGCGTATTGATAGCCATTGTTGCCACCATTCCCTTCGTTAACCTGTTTGCACCGCTGTTTGCCACGGCACTTATGGTACATACGTTTAAAGCCGTCAGCCGCAAACCGGTTGGGCATCTGCAATTATCAGACAGTTGATTTTGCCTTGTATTCACAAAGGTCATTGATCAGGCAGTTGCCACAGTCGGGTTTGCGTGCCTTGCACACATAACGCCCGTGCAAAATCAGCCAGTGATGGGCATGCAGCAAAAACTGCGGGGGGATATTTTTTTCAAGTTTCTTTTCAACTTCCAGTGGCGTTTTACCCGGCGCCAGCCCGGTGCGATTTCCCAGTCTGAATAAATGTGTATCCACCGCAATCGTCGGCTGGCCAAATGCCATATTGAGCACCACATTGGCGGTTTTGCGGCCAACCCCGGGCAGGGTTTCCAACTCCTCGCGGGTTTGAGGAATTTTTCCATCGAATTTTTCCAGCAACATTTGCGATAAGCCAATAACATGTTTGGCCTTATTGCGGTAAAGCCCGATGGTTTTGATATAATCGCGCACCCGAGCCTCCCCCAGCGCCAGCATCTTTGCCGGTGTGTCGGCTACTTTAAACAACGCTTTTGTCGCCTTGTTAACGCCTACGTCTGTGGCCTGCGCCGACAGCACCACCGCCACCAGCAACGTATAGGCATTAACATGGTCAAGTTCACCCTGCGGGTTGGGGGAGGCTGCTTCGAAACGTTGAAACATTTCGACAATTTTTTGTTTTTTCATCGGATATCATCGGTACTCAATAGATTCAAAAGGAAATCTGCTTGCTCAATTTAGCCAGATAGCTAAAATTTACCACAGACAATTTACTAAACCGGACAATGGAAACCATGTCGGATAACAATACACTCGCAATCCTTACACCCAATCGCTCTTTGGGCCCTCGCGGTTTTTTTACCCTAATGGCGATAATCAGCTGCATAAGCTTCATCACCGGCATTGTTTTCATCTCTATTGGAGCGTGGCCCGTAGTCGGCTTTTTTGGTCTCGATGTCCTGTTGATTTACTGGGCATTCAAGCTGAATTATCGCTCGGGCAGCTTGCGTGAAATAATTGAACTGGATGATGAAACGCTGAAAATTACGCGTATCTCTC
>JAJRTY010000189.1 GCA_024278055.1 Alphaproteobacteria bacterium
AAAGAGACCGACGGCGACGCAGCCGACGACAGTTCCAAGAACTGATTTTTCCAGTTTATTTTAACCGGCAAATGTTGGCCCGGACCGGGAGCGGCTGATTGCGTGCCGGTCGTCGTGCGACTTCCGCAAAGTGTGGCTAGAGCTTGTCCGTCTTTGACTGTTGCGCTCTGTTTACTTTCGCTCACGGCCATTTGGTACTGCGCACCGGCCTTCGCGAGAGCGATGCATTCGCATCGGGCTGCTTTGCGCAGCCTGACTGCTTCCATGTAAACATGATGCAGTCTAACCTGCGGGCTCAAACCCGCGCATCAGCGTGGCGGCCGGTCATGGCTATATGCAAGAATTGGAGCGGTAAAAAGTGTTACCGAAACATTGAGAGGTGTTTAGTCAAATATTAAGTCGTTGTGGATACATTGAGGAGAACAAGGTCTGTTAGTAATGTATTGAGTAGAGAGTAAAATGACCGAACCAATGCGTCCACGCGTAAAATATGTCATCGGCCCCGACGGGTCACCTTTGACCGTAGCTGATCTCCCTCCAACATCAACAAAACGATGGGTAATCCGGCGCAAGGCGGAAGTTGTCGCTGCGGTGCGCGGTGGTTTGCTGAGCCTTGAAGAGGCTTGCAGCCGCTACACTTTGACGGTTGAGGAATTTTTGTCCTGGCAGGCTTCAATTGATGGCCATGGCCTTGCAGGTCTTCGGACCACCAGAATTCAGCAATACCGTCACTGATACTGCGGGTGAAAATTCGCACTGTTTTTTGATGGGGCAACGGGCTGTCGTAAAGGCAGCCCATTTTTATTGCATTTTACCCGCAATTTTTCCGGATGACCTGCAACCCACGCCCGAAAATTAACCGCCGGTTTACCATAATCATTCAAAGTTTCATGCAACAGGGAAACTCCAAACTGTCCAACTCACGCAGTGAGTATTGGCCGGTCAGGTAAACTACAGGACACACACATGCAGGTCACTATTGTTGGCGCATTCAGATCAGATTCCGGCTTTACCATCGAAAGCCAGTTCCAACTGGACCACGGCGAACAAAACCACAGCATCTGTTATCTGGCGACATCAAGACAGGCGATTGAGAAATTTGATGCAGGAACCCCAGTTGATCTTGTTGTCTGTGGCCCCGAGATTGACATGAATGGGTTGATTAAGAGCCTTGAAGAGCTGGGAATTTCGCCACCCGTCATAATTCAGCCAATACCGGACACCGCAACCGGCGACGATCAGATGATCGGAACCAGGCTGGATTCGGATGAAGACCATTCCGCATGGCTGGGCAATGAAAACAACCCGTTGCGGCTTGGCCAGAGTCTGTGTGATGTGGAGCGCAACTTCATTCTCCAGACCCTTACCCATTGTGGCGGCAACCGCACCTATGCGGCAGACATTCTGGGCATTTCGAGTCGAACCCTGCGCAACAAGCTGCAGCAATATTCAGCCAGCGGGTGTACGGTCAAACCGGTGCGCCAATCGGCGCGTTCGGCTAACAATTCCTCAAACGTCCTGCTCTCGTAGACTTCTGAATTTCAGCAGTTCGGCGGCAATTACGCTCAATATCGCAGCGGCTGCATAAAACCAGATACCCGGCTGGGCAATCGCAGTGGCAACACCTGAAGTTTTTGCCCCAAAAATAACCAGCGCCACCAGCAAGACATCCATCATCGACCATTTTGCCAGATAAGATATCCAGCGCGGGAATTCACGCGCCCGCTGGTCAACCGCCGTGTTGAACACAATAACCATTTTCAGCAGTGGAAACAGAATCGAAAACACCACAACCAATGTCGCAATGGCATTGTTGCCTTCAATCCACAGGCCGGTGACAAGTTGGATCAATGACGGCGTTTCTGAAAAAAAGTAAAACTTTTCAAATTGCACAAGCGGCAGGGTAAGACCAAGCCCGAAGGCAATGGCGGCTGAAATCAGCGATACAGAGATAGAAATGCTGAGCATGGCTTATACCAAAAATTTGGATCAGAACACATCCGACCAGACTTCCACGGATTTTGCCCAAACCACATTCAATGCGCAAGTCACAACAAGACCGCAGCGAAGAATAACCTTTATTGGTAAGCCGGATCATTGCCAGATATTGTGGCAATGATCCGTTTTGTCCTCAATAAGTCAGTTCAAGCCAGGCCGCATGGCCTTTGGCCGGCCAGGTTCTGCCGGTGATTTTTTCACCATTGAAAGAACCGGTCACCGATTGCGCGACATCGGCATTGGAAAACACCTTCCAGTTTGCCGGAACATCATTGTCGATCAGGCCTTTGGCGGTTTTGCCATTGAACTCGATCTTGTCCTGCCGGGCACCGTAATAACCACGCGGACGCATCATGCCGAGGGAGGTTTTTGCCTTCAGGGCATCACCTTCGAGCGGATAAAGCCGCAAATTGACAAAAGACGACGAGCGCGGAAACGGTGAACGATAGATATGGGTCATCGGAAGCCCTTCCGCCTCAACCACAAATTCGTAGGTGGCCGAACCGCTTGCCTTGAACGGCCCCCATTGACCATCTTCGCCGATTGTCTGCTGATGAACCGCATCACCCACCCGGTTGCCGGTTGCCGGGTCGGTCTTGAACACGGTTACCTTGGCACCAACCAGCGGAATATTGGTCGGACGGGCATTTTTCCAGCCGGAAACCTTGCCATTGAGAGTAACGGCATCCATCGCGGTAATATCAGTCGTTGCCGGTTTTTTGCCGATCAAAGCCTGATACATAATGTTAAAAGCCGCCGGTGAAAATGCGGTCTCGCGATGATCAACGCCTGCAATGACGTTGTTGTTGGCACCGGCAAGTTCGGGTCCGGTAAATTTGCCGCCAATCGGCTTGCCGGCCATGCCGATGAAATCTCCCATCGGCTGGTTGTAGAGATCGAACTTGTCAGACCTGATGGTGGTGACCTTAACGCCATCCGGGATAATCACACCGGCATTGAGCATTTTCAGAAAC
>JAJRTY010000190.1 GCA_024278055.1 Alphaproteobacteria bacterium
GGGACCAGATATCCAGGACTGGTGATATAAACCAGGCCACCAACAATGATTGGCAATGCCCCAATAATGATGCCAGAGGCCTTGGCCTCCATCGACATTGCGATAATCTTGGCTTTCATGCTCTTTCGGTCTCGAAGAACTTTTGAAAGGTTGCCCAGTGCCTCGGCCAGATTGCCGCCGGCTTTTGACTGGATCGAGATAACGATTGAAAAAAAGCTGGTTTCTGAAAGCGGCACATTTTGGGCAAGCCGCTCAACTGATTCGGGTATTGAAAGACCCATTTGCTGAGCTTCAACAATTTTTACAAATTCAGATCGGACCGGCTCCTGAGCTTCGCGGGAAATAATGCGCAAACAGTCATTCAATGGCAAACCCGATCTGACGCCACGTACAATGATGTCGACCGCATTTGGAAACTCCAGCAGAAATTTGTTTAACCGCCGCTTCCGAAAAAAGTTGATTAGCCATTGCGGAAAAGCAAATCCCAGCACTGCAAATGCGCCAAGTGCGGCAATAGGTGTTACGCCGGTCAATATCACGCCAATTGCTGCGAAAGATCCAAGAGCAATTGAATAGATGTAAAAATTTCTTACAGAAATGCTCAACCCTGCCTGAGCTATCTTCACGTCAAGCGACGGCTTGTTGACGTTTTTGACCTTATTTTTCTGGCTCTCAACAGTCTTCAGAGTTTCTTCGACATTTTTGCGCCGTGCGCTCGCATCAGCCTTTTGTCTTATCTTCTTGCTGACCGCCGCACTTGTGCGCGTGGTATTCCTGATAGATTTGACGCGTCGGCTTGTTGTGTTCTGTGAAGCGATGCGGTTATACATCAACGCATAGCCGACGCCGCCTATGCTTAATGCAACCAGCGCGATAAAGGCTATAATGTTGATATCAACGCCAAACATCCTAGGATACCCCTTCATACTCTAAGCGTTTTTTGTCGGCCGTATCGAGCGCTGCTGCCAAGCGTACCTCGTCATTGTAGTATTTAGCGCGCTCCCACATTTTTGGCCGGCCGACACCTGTTGATATATGAACGCCGGTTAATTTTCCGTTGGCATCTTCACCGGTAATTTTATACTCGAATATATCCTGGGTGGTAATGACATCGCCCTCCAGCCCCAGAACTTCGGTAATGTGGGTTATCCGCCGTGAGCCGTCGCGCAAGCGTGCAGCCTGTATAATTATGTCAACCGAACCGACGATAATTTCACGCACCGTCTTGGCGGGCAGGGTAAATCCTCCCATCGCAATCATCGATTCCATGCGGTTCAGACATTCCCGTGGCGTATTGGCGTGAATGGTACCCATTGAGCCGTCATGGCCGGTGTTCATGGCCTGCAGCAGGTCAAAGACCTCAGGCCCGCGAACCTCGCCAACTATTATTCGTTCAGGCCGCATGCGAAGACAGTTTTTGACCAGATCGGTCATGGTGATCTGGCCTTCACCTTCAAGATTGGCTGGTCTGGTTTCCAGCCGCACCACATGCGGCTGTTGCAATTGCAGTTCAGCTGAGTCTTCGCAGGTTATGACCCGCTCTTCCTCATCAATGTAATTGGTCAGGCAGTTAAGCAGGGTGGTTTTGCCTGAACCGGTACCACCTGAAATAACGATATTGCATCGCACCCGCCCGATAATCTGCAAAATCTCGGCACCTTCCGGCGATATAGCACCAAATTTGACCAGTTGATCAAGTGTGAGCTTGTCCTTTTTAAACTTCCGGATTGTCAGTGTTGGACCATCAAGAGAAAGAGGCGGAGCAATTACATTGACGCGAGACCCATCGGCCAAACGCGCATCGCAAATTGGGCTTGAATCATCAACACGGCGACCAACCTGGCTAACAATGCGCTGACAGATATTCATCAACTGCTCATTGTCGCGGAATTTGACGTTGGTTTTTTCCATATGGCCGTCGACCTCAATGTAGGTCACACCCGCACCGTTGACCATGATATCTGCAATATCGTCCCGTTCCAGTAGCGGTTCCAATGGTCCATAACCAAGCACATCATTGCAGATGTCGGTAAGCAGTTCTTCCTGCTCGGCAATCGACATGATGATATTTTTGATGGAGATAATGTCATTGACAATGTCGCGGATTTCCTCGCGCGCACCCTCATTGTCAAGTTTTGACAATTGAGAAAGGTCGATTGTGTCGATCAGAGCGGAAAATACGGTCGTTTTGACATCATAATAATCTTCGGACTTTTCCCGCGCCTCGGTGGCCGGTTCAGGTTCCATCATGTCCGCCATTGACACCGGCTGCTGCCCAACCGCGGCCGGTTCAGGTGGCGCAGGTTCCTTTGCAGCCGGCACGGACGCCGCCACATCTGCGGTCAACTCGGCAGCTTCCATTGGAGCCCGTTGGGCAGTTGGCGTTACCTGTTCCGCAGGAGGTGCCACGTCAGCAATGGTTTTTTCAATTGATTTTGACAGTCCCAGCGGTTTGCCGAAACTGTCAGATTCGCTGCCATTTCCCCGTTTGCCAAACATTTAAACCAACTCCAATACCAAGGTGTGTCCCAGCGATATATTTACTCTCGCCGGAACGCCGTTTTATTTTTTCCCGAGCAATTTGCTCAATAGGGATTTGGTGCCACCGCTTGCACCGGATTTGGATTCAGAACGTCCGGTGAGAACCTGTGCAATGGTCGAAATCGTTGCAGCTGTCTCGTTTTTCGCATCGGCTTCTACGATCATTTGTCCGTTATTTGCTGCGGCCCCAAACAACGCGGCGTCAAATGGAATAACGGCGATGGGTTCAATATCCAGAGGATCGACAAAATCATCAACGCTGATTTCTGGTCTTTTTGGCAGACCAACCTGATTGAGCACCAGGTGGGGAGTGCTGTCGTTTGGCCTCAGCTCTTTCAAAGTGTCGATAATGTTTTTGCAGTTTCGCAGGTTTGCCAGATCCGGGCTTGCGGTAATTATAACCTGATCA
>JAJRTY010000191.1 GCA_024278055.1 Alphaproteobacteria bacterium
ACTTGCATAGCGGCCAGATTTACGTTCATATTGAGCGCGGGTGATATCAGTCCAAACCATGGTGATCTCCTTCGAATCGTCAGACAATCCGAATGAATCACAAAGGACTGATATCATTCAATTAGTTTCGGGTTGGACACTAAACAACACCATGTATGCGTTTTACGGTAAGGTCTCCGGCTTCAAGGGCGCGGGAGCGATTGAGCCAGATTTCACCTTCGCGCATAAGATTATCAATAGTCTTTCGATCAAAACTTCCCTTGGAGATCGTGTCGATCATTAACAGCCAGCCCTCATGGATCTGCCTGGAATACTCTTCAGAAAGATCATTGGTGGTCCAGATTGAAATTCCGTAGTGCTCAAAAGCGGCATGGTACAATTCAGCCGTCCACGGGTGCGGCCTTTCCGGCTCGGAATCAAGCCATTTATCAACGTTAGCCCGGTTGCATTTTTCACCAAGCATGTAATCAACGATCAACACCTGTCCTTTAGGCTTTAAAGACTTGCTGATCTGCTGGATAACATTCTTCTTGTTTTTAATCATGAATAAGGATTCACGCGAATAAATCTGGTCGTACTTGGCTTTTGGCAGTTCCAGGGTTTCAAAATCCACATGTTTTATCGGCACTTTCTTCGACATGCCGTGACGGCTGGCGAACTGAATACCCCCGTTTGCGAGTGCTTCATTGGCTTCGTAGGCATCCATCCACAGGTTGTGTTCTTTGGCGAGGCTGCAGGCCGTTCCACCCAGACCTGCGGACAGGTCCAGTATTGTATTTGACGATTCAAATTTCATCAATGACAGGACTTTTTTGACAAATGCAACGCCCCCGGGTTCGGCAAATCCTTCGCCCCAGAGCTTTTGCACCATTGAAATACTGCCGGGTGACCAGCGGCGCTTGTCAAATTCCTTGTCGATTTCTATGGTGCGATTATCTGACTGCCCGCTTTGTCCGGTGCTGACATCATCACCGTGCCACCAGGCGTTGAGACGCGCTTTTAGCGGGATATACCCGTCTTCTTCAGCCACCAAAGCCGATGATTTATCGGGGGATGAGTTAATGAGCTTATCGATTGCCGTTGCCTGAGAAACAGACAGGCGCTTTAGCTTGTGAATGCTGCTGAGTGTTGCTGTTGGCAAGGTCTTTATTCGGGATAAAATATCTTTGGGTGCAAGAGAGGGTGCAAGAGAGTTCAGATTTTCAATCGACATATCCGGATTTTCGTCGCGAGCCAGTTCTTTCGAGGACATTTTACTCAACCTAAGTCACTTCAACAGATATTCAGGTATCATAGTAACAGTTGAGCGTTAAAATTGGCTTTAGAAAACGGCAGAAAATCTCGCAGCCCCGATAAACTGAAGTGTTGTCAGGTTGATTTTTTCGCAAACGCGGTGATTTTAGTCAAAGTTGTTTGCGGCGTGATTGCATCAGCTTCTATGAGGCAATTGATAAGAGCGGGTTTGCCTGAATCCATGGCACGCTGGAAAGCATCTTTAAAATCAGCGGTTTTTCGGACCGTTTCGCCGTGGGCACCGAAACTTGTCGCCATGGCGGCAAAATCAGGATTGCTGAGACTGGTTCCACTGACGCGATCAGGATATTCACGCTCCTGATGCATGCGGATGGTGCCATAAGTACCATTATTGGCAAGGATGATGATGATTGGAATGTTATACTGAACTGCGGTTGCCAGTTCCTGACACGTCATCATAAAATCCCCGTCACCGGTGTAACAGACTACCGGAACCTGTGGCCGGGCAAGTTTTCCGGCGATAGCTGCGGGCACTCCATAGCCCATGGAGCCCGATGTGGGTGCCAGTTGGGTTCGGTAATTGCGGTATTGATGATAGCGGCGCACGAATCCGGCATAGTTGCCTGCGCCATTAGTGATGATTGCATCATCAGGCAAGACATTGGAAACATGATTGACAATCTGTTCAAATTTCACCTCACCCGGTGTTTCCAGCAACTGGCAATATGCCTCATAATCGGCGCGCGCAGCCCGTGTCCACCCGGCCCATTTATCAGGGTCCAGATCGGTAATTTTTTCCAGACTGGCGGCAACCGAGGCAAGGCTCGCATTGATGGCCATATCCGGTCGATAGACCCGGCCCAGTTCTTCGGCACCGGGATGAATATGAATAAGCTTTTGCTTCGGGTTGGGAATATCTACCAGAGAATATCCGCTTGTGGTCATTTCCCCTAATCTGGGGCCAAAGGCGATCAACAGATCTGTTTCACGAACCCGTTGGGCCAGTTTGGGGTCAATAGCAATACCAACGTCACCAACATAATTGGGGTGACGGTTGTCCATATAATCCTGATAGCGGAAGGCTGCTGCCACCGGTATATTGACCCGCTCGGCAAAGGCCATCAATTGCGCCTGAGCATCAGAATTCCACGCAGGGCCACCGATTATTATCAACGGTTCGCTGGCCTGTTGCAGGTGGCTTTGCAGGGCGCATAAGTCTTCGGTGCTGATTTTTGGCTGTGCCGGTTGTGCCGGTCTGGCATCGTCCACATCGGCGTGAGAACTCAACATATCCTCCGGTAAAGCCAGAACCACCGGCCCGGGCCTGCCGGTCATGGCGGTGTGAAAAGCGTGGCTGACATATTCGGGAATGCGTTCAATCCGGTCTATCTGGCCAATCCACTTGGCCATATCGCCATACATGCGGCGAAAATCTATTTCCTGAAAGGCTTCGCGCTCAGCCATCGAGCCTGCGACCTGTCCGATAAACAGGATCATCGGTGTTGAATCCTGCATAGCCACATGAACCCCGGCAGATGCATTTGTGGCACCGGGTCCCCGCGTGCAAAAACATATGCCCGGCAGGTTGGTCATCTTGCCGTAGGCTTCCGCCATCATCGCCGCCCCACCTTCCTGGCGGCAGATAATTGTCTCGATTGAATTGGATTGATAAAGCCCGTCAAGAGCTGCCAGATAACTTTCGCCCGGTACGCAGAAAACCCTGTCGATACCGTTGAGTGCCAGTTGATCTATCAGTATTTGTCCACCGTGACGCATGTTTTGTCTCTTTATGAGAAAATTGATTACCTACGTAGTATCAATGTTTTAAAATTATAATATGAGAAAATAATTCAATCCTGTTCAAATGAACTCAATCGGATCTGGGATTGGCATAACGGCTTTCCTCATCGTAATAATCATTAAAGCCGACAATGTCGCGCAAATCATCAAACGACATCAGGCGTTCTTGCGGGTGAATGCCGTGTTTCAGGTCATTGAGGGCGTGGCGCATGTTGTTCATGGCCGCGCTCATGACTGTTAAGGGGTAGGCGGCAATCCTGAAACCAAGCTGGTGTAATCTGTCAGGACTGAGCAGGGGGGTTGTGCCGCCTTCAACCATATTGGCCATGTGAATACCGGGGACCTCGCGGCAGATCGTCGCCATTTCGCTCTCATCTACCGGGGCCTCCACAAACAAAATATCCGCTCCGAGTTCAGAGAAATTCTGGGCTCGGCTGATGGCTTCACTCAAGCCCAGACCGGCGCGGGCATCGGTGCGGGCAAGGATCAATATGTCATCGCCTTCATTGCGGGCATCAACAGCAGCCTTGATACGGTCATATGCTTCATCGCGGGCAACAACGGCCTTGCCCTTGGTGTGGCCGCAGCGCTTGGGCGCGAGTTGATCTTCAATCATGATCGCCGCCATGCCGGCGCGGGCATAGCCTGAAACGGTACGTTTTATATTAAGCGCATTACCGTAGCCGGTATCGCCATCGCCGATAACGGGAATGGAAACCGCTGCACAGATGTTGCGCGCCTGATCAAGCATTTCGCCATAGGATATCAACCCGGTGTCGGGCAGGCCCAGCCGCGCCGCCGATACGGCAAAACCGCTCATAAATGTTAGGGGAAAATCAGCTTGTTCAATCATTGTGGCACTTAAGCCGTCATAACAACACGGCATGGTGTAACAGGTGTCTTTGGCCAAAAGTGCGCGCAATTTATCTGGTTGTGTGGTCATTTTTTATTACTTCATCTCAGATTGTAAAATGGTCTCAACTCCGGCTGCTATTGAAAACAGATCGCGATCGCGACCATGCATCATTGACAGCATAAAACCAACAGGAGCTTCACCGGGGGCGGTTGAAGGCAGGGAAATCGAACAGCCATCAAGGAAATTGAAGGTGGACGTATTACGCAAGGCGCGGAAGTTTGTCGCCTTGAAGGCTTCCATTTCCTGTACATCAGAAATCTTCGGCGGGATAATGGCAACAGTCGGGAAAGCAAAGGCGTGCAGGGTTCCTGAAATCATAGCCGATGCTTCGGCGATCAGTTCGCGGCGCAGGCGCCAGCTTTCCTGAACCATTTCCTCGGTAATATTGTGGCTGGAAGATATGCGCCAGCGCACGAATTCATCATACTCATCACCGCGTTCAGCCAGCAAATCCTTATGCAGCTGATAAGCATCATATTGCGCAATCCCGGCGATGGCATTTCGTTCGATAATGCGATCAAACAACGGGGCGGGGGTCTCGATGATACGTACCCCGGCATTTGACAGCTTTGTAAGCGAACCTGCAAAGGCTGAAGCAACTTCAGGCTCGAGGTCTTCGAGCACAATTGATTGCGGCACTGTCAGTGTGATTGCTTCAGGTTGCGCACAAGCAAGGTCAGGAAGTGCCGACGACACATCCACGCCTGCCATCACCTGGTCAAGCAAATGACAACAGGCAACACTATTGCCGAAAGGACCCGGGGCATCAAAATTGATCGACAGTGGATAGACTCCGTCGAAAGGCATACGGCCACAGCTGGGCTTGAAGCCAACAACACTGTTGAACGCCGCCGGCGTGCGGCAGGAACCACCGGTATCTGTGCCAATGGTGGCGGATACAATCCTGTCAGCTACAGAGACAGCACTGCCCGATGATGATCCGCCCGGGCAGCGGCCCGTAGCTCTGTCATAGATTGATTTTGGAGTGCCGTAATGCGGATTGAGCCCGAGGCCGGAATAGGCGAACTCGGTCATGTTAGCGCGGCCGATATTGATCATACCGGCATCTTCAAGGCGTTTGATCACCAATGCCGTCTGACTGGCCACAGGGGCATCACTCAAAACCTTTGAGCCCGCAGTGGTGACCTGCCCGGCAACATCAAACAGGTCCTTGGCTGAAAAAGGAATACCGGCAACGGCAGACAGGGCTTTGCCGCTTTTGCGTTGTCTGTCCACCGTCTGTGCCTGCTTGCGGGCTGTCTGCTCATGCAGATTGATAAAAACCCGCGCCCCTTCACCGTCAGGATCTTTAATGCGTTCAAATGAATTTTCGACCAGCTTTGTGCTCGTTATCCCGCCTGCGTCAAGTTTAGTTGCCAATAAAGCAATTGTGTCCATAAAAAACCAATCTTGTATGTGATTTTGAAAATTGCCAGGGAGCCATTGATGTCGCATGACGATCATGCACCATGCAGACACCCATGGTAAATATCAAAAACATCAAAGAGAACAGGAACCTGTGATGTTAGACGCCATTATCTGGTTTTAAGAAGATGCCACACCAATCTCGCCCCACCTATGGTCAGGTGGTAGAGGGTTCGGTTTTGGTCAATTGATCCATGATAGCGCGTTTTACCGGTGGCAGGGCATTGCCCAGGTGAAGCATGGCCTGACGTAAAATTCGCGCAGGAAGGTGATCGTTGGTGTAGAGGCGGACGAGAGCGTTGGTGCCTACATACAAGGGTCGCGAAAGGCGTCGATGTTTTGACTGGTAAGCTTCGAGAACACTGAAAGAGGCAATATCTTCCCCATGCGCAAGCGCACACCGGATTTCCTGTGCCAGTGTATTTGCCCCGCTCAGCCCGAGATTAAACCCGTGCGCGGTTACCGGATGCATGCCCACGGCGGCATCACCAATCAGCGCAAAACGCGTAGCCGTAAACTGCTTTGCATAAACCGCGACCAGCGGATAGGGATGACGTTTGGAAGTAAGTTTCATAGGCCCTAAACGATGGTCAAACCGGCGTGCTATATCCTGGTTGAATGTTTCCGGCTCCATCTTCAACACTTCTTCACAGTGTTCCGCTGAAAGCGTTAAAACGATGGAAGAATTGTCTCCGGGCAGGGGCAGAACCGCCAGGGTCCTGTCGTAGTGGAAGCATTCATAAGCCGTATCATTATGTGGGAGGTCATGTTGCATCTGGCAAACAATGACCACCCGGCCAAAATCCAGCATGGATGCGGCAATTCCCATTTTTCTCCGCGTGGTGGAAAACCGGCTGTCGGCAGCAATCACCAGCGAACAATCCAGCACCCGGTCATCCGATAGTGTGACACTTGCGCCGGTTGCGCAGGTGTCAACCGATGTAACTTCGGTTTCACAGATGATTTCAACATTGTCAAAATCGCTCAATGCATCATAGGTAGCCTTACGAATGACGTCGTTGGCAATGATATGGCCAAGGTAATCCTTATCCGTGTCCTGATGGTCAAAATGCAGGCTATAAGGGGAATTTCCGTTCAGCACCTGAGCGTGTCTGATAATGCCGATACTGGTATCTGGTATCTGTGCCCAAATATCCAGTTCCTTCATAATTGTCTCGGAGGAGTGCGTTAAGGCGATGTCGCGACCATCTTGCGGCGGATTGGCCAGTATGTGGTGGGGTGATTTTTCTATTACAGCAATGTTGAGGCCGGATGTGGCCAGGGCACGTGCAAAACTCAAGCCCGCAGGTCCGGCACCTGCAATGACAATATCATAAGGGTTGTTGGTAACAGCGATCATATATCAAGCCTTGTTAGCGGGACACTAGCCTGGCTTGATTTGCAATGTCTTGATCTGCATCAAGTGGAAAATAAAAAGACTCTATCGGGCCAGATCAATCGACAACTTCGCCGCGACCGGGATAATCATTGGCAATCACAAATTTTACAGCACCAAGAACATCGCCAAAAGCGGGGCGGGCAAACGGCATGGACTGCACGGAGACAAAATAAAGCTCACCATTGGGGCGGATGAGGAACAATCCCGGTTCTAAAAAAAGATCGGGTTCAATGACGCCGGTAGAAGTGGCCCCACGGCCTTTTGAGATATAAAGGCCCCATTTGCGCCCCTCTTCGAGGCTGAGGCCAAAGCCGACATCAAGCTTGTCCAGGCCCCATTCCTGTTTGGCCTGGACGGCGCGATCTTTTCCATCACTGGAAACAACGACAACGTTGACACCCTGTTGGGCAAAACCATCAGCTTTCGCATTAAGGTCGGCGAGGTACCGTGCGCAAATCGGGCAGTGGAGCCCGCGATAAACTACTATCATTGTAAAGTTTTGCGGGTTCTGGGCTGACAGGCTCCAGTTTTCGCCACCCACCAGTTCGATATCCATTTTTGGTGTCGGTTGGCGTGGTATCAAAGGAGTAATGGTCGTCATCTGGAAAATATCCTTTTTATTGCGCTGAGATGCGCCACATGCCACGAGGTTTTTCTTTTGCCTCACGGGCCAGCTTTTTAAATAAATCGGGCGCTGTTTCCAGCGGTGTTGCCCAACCGGTATAGACCATTCCTTCGGAAAGGTCATAGCCGTCCGACAGACATTTGTATTTGTCTTTATTGTAGGGGGCGGGCGCTCGCGAACACACTATTGTGGCACCGGCGCTCATGTCCATCAAAGATGATTTGGAGATCAGGCCGCAATCATACTTTTTTAAACGGGGATTGCAGTAAGACCCCAGCTGCGGTGCTTTGATGGCGTAAAGCGCAAATGATTTGCCTTTGATGGTAAGAGTGCCACCGTCGATAAAGCCTACGTCATTGTTCGAGACAATTTGCTGGGCCTGGGCTGTGGCAGAAATTAACACCACCACGCTGGCGAGGGTAAGGCTGAGGCCTCTGGAAATCATGGTCTTTTCCATTTCTATAGTAAGAACTGAGAAAGAATCCTGTTGAATTTTATCAGGGTGGCACCGTTTTAGCAGGTGCCGCCCTGATTTTTATCCTGTTGCGCGGTTATTTGCTTGAAACCCGCACTTCCTCAGGCAGGAAGTACAAAAAGTCGGTTTCCGCCGCAGCATTATGACAATCAGCGCAGAACTTCACGCCGGCAGAGTTTTTGCCCTTGGTCGTACCCATAAGGTTGCCGTTGGGCATGATCAAATAGTAGCGCCAGTCGCCATTTGCCTTGTCAAATCCGACCGGCTTTTTTTCCATCAGGAAAATCGGGCCAGCGGAAAGAGATCCATTTTTACCAACGGAAAAACTGTCTTTTATGTAAACAGAACCTACCGGTGCTTTTTTAAGATCCTCATACTTGCCATAGGCTTTTTTACCGATTGAGTTGGAGTAGTTGTTGACCATGCGGCCACCATGAGTATCGGATTGATAAGACACACGCGAAAACCGCTTGGCCCATTTTTTATAGCCTTTTGCCGCAGGAATTCCAGCTTTGGCATAGCCAGCCTGCATTTCAGGATAGAGGCAATTGTAGGCAGCCACGAGTTCTTTTTCGCTCAACTCAGGTGCTGCCGCTGCCGCCCCGCACGGGTTGCAGGGATTTGCTGCTGCACAAGGGTTACAAGGATTTGCTGCTGCACAAGGGTTACAAGGATTTGCTGCTGCACAAGGGTTGCACGGATTGCTGGCCTTTTTGGCCGCACAAGGATTGCACGGGTTGCAGGCTTTTTTCGCTGCACAGGGATTACACGGGTTACATGCTTTTTTTGCCGCGCAAGGGTTGCACGGGTTACATGCTTTTTTTGCCGCGCAGGGATTGCAGGCTGCTGCCGTTCTTAACCTTGGAATATAGCATTTCAAGCTACCGCCACTGGCACTGGCTGCACATGGGTTGCATGGATTGCAGGGATTCGCTGCGGCACATGGATTGCACGGGTTGCAGGCTTTTTTAGCGGCACATGGATTGCACGGGTTGCAGGCTTTTTTAGCTGCACATGGATTGCACGGGTTACAAGCTTTTTTAGCTGCACATGGATTGCACGGGTTACAAGCTTTTTTAGCTGCACATGGATTGCACGGGTTACAAGCTTTTTTAGCTGCACATGGATTGCACGGGTTACATGCTTTTTTAGCCGCACATGGATTGCACGGGTTACAAGCTTTTTTAGCAGCGCATGGGTTGCAAGCGTCATAACTTGCATAAGCAACATTTCCTTGGCCTGAAATGGTCCCTATTGCACTAAAAGCAACGGCGGCACCAATAGCTAAAGGAACAGCTGCTACAGTAGAGAGCAATTTCATTTTAGAATCGAGCATAGTTTCCCTCCCAGGGATTAATTGTTTTTACAGCGATTTTTTTTCATCTTCCGATGCACCGCAAACGCTGTAGTTTTCGTCGGTGATTAGCAGATAACAATTCTACGGCATCAAAACTTGTGGCAGCTCCGTAAACCCGGGAACTGCCACAGTACACTAGAACTTTTCCGCTTTTAAGATCTGAACCAATGGATCAATCACAGATGTCGGAAAAGATTTCATAGGCGTTTAAGACTTTTTCTTTGCAGCACAAGGGTTGCAAGGATTGCACGGGTTTTTGGCCGCGCATGGATTGCACGGGTTGCACGCGTTTTTAGCCGCACAAGGATTGCACGGGTTACAAGCTTTTTTAGCTGCACATGGATTGCACGGGTTGCATGCTTTTTTAGCCGCACATGGGTTACAGGGATTACAAGCTTTTTTAGCTGCGCATGGATTGCACGGGTTACAAGCTTTTTTAGCTGCACACGGATTGCAGCCATTACTGGAAACCAGGCGACGATTTACGTCAAAGTTAGTGCCGGCATCTGAAGATTTCTTCTTGGCTGCACATGGATTGCAGGGATTGCATGGATGTTTAGCCGCACAAGGATTACACGGGTTGTAAGCCTTTTTAGCAGCGCATGGATTGCACGGATTGCATGCTTTTTTAGCTGCACACGGGTTGCAGGGATTACACGCTTTTTTGGAATGTGCGTAAGCAGCGCTAATTGTGCCGGTCACACCTGCCACTGCCGCGCCGCCGACAATCAGGCCTAAGGCCAGAGGTATTGTTGCGACGGTTGAAAGCAGTCTGGTTCTTGAGGTTTTCATGAGTTCTTCTCCCGGAAGTTGTGTAGATTAAGTGGGGTTGAAAAGTTTAAGTGGGTCGGTTTCTCCAAATGGCTGTAATGCAAGGAAACTAGCATAATCGCGCAACTACTGTGGTCAAAAGATTTCACGTAATTGTGAGGTGCCGTAATTCGGCTGCATACGGAACTTTATCGTCTAAGCCATTTGTTCTATTCGTTAAAAACGATTCGAACGGCTTGGAAAAACTATGATGCTGAAACTAAAACGAGACGAAAACCGATCAAAATATGTTTGAGATCAACAGGTCTGGCATGCCGGGCCGCACTTCTGCAAACGCCACAGCCCTTGTCATCCCACGACCCGCCTTTTACCCGATAGCGTTGTTTTGGCACTGTGGCCGTTGCCGTCCATTCAAATACCTGGCCGGCACCATCGAGCATGCCATAAGGGCTTGCCCCGAGTGGAAAACTGCCTACCGGCACTGTGTCAAATGTGCCGCTGTCATTGCTGTTTAGTCTGGTCTTGTCGAATGTGTCGCCCCAGGGAAAGATCAGGCCATTTTTGCCGCGTGCGGCTTTCTCCCATTGTTTTTCAGTTGGTAATTGCCATTTCTGCCCGGTTTTTTTCGAAAGCCAGCGGGCATAGGCTTGTGCATCTTTGTGAGAAACCAGCACAACAGGGTGCTGGGCGCGGCCGCGGGGAGGTTTGTTGCCGCTAAAGGCAAAGCGTCGCGTGCGTTCATAGGGGTGAATTAATCTGTATGAGGCCCATGTTTTTTGATCGACATCGGGCGCGCGGTATCCGGTCTCGGCAACAAAGCGGGCGTAAAGCTCATTGGTGATCAGGTTTTTGGTGATGCTGTATGCCGGCAACTTTATTTCCCGGCGCGTGTCCTCATCGTCATACCAGCGGTTCTTGCGGGTAATCGAATGGCCATAGGCGCGTTCATCGAGTTGATAGCCCAGTTCCCTTTCAGCCCTGTTCGACCCGGTGATGAAAGCACCGGCCGCAACAAAAACCACATCCGGCGCTTCGAATGCTGCATCAGGGTTTTTTTCAGCCGAAACCGGAAGCTGAAATAATCCGAGAATAAAAAAGCTCAACAAGACAAGTTTTGTGGCGTTTTTGATCATATTGTCTTCAAACGCTAGCCCGGTGCTGTTTCAAGGCGCGGCCAACAGCGGCAATCTGCTTGGTAACATCAATGGCGGTTGATGAGGTGATTTCCAGATTTCGGTCTTCAAAAACGTCTTCATCGGGGTGTTTTTCAATCCAGTCAGCAATGCACCTGTCACGCTCGAACACCAGTTGTTGAATTTGTGGCGTGAACAGTTTTATCATGGCCCCGACCCACATGTTGACCGCAAGACAGGGGAACACGTGCTCAATCGAGAAGTGCTTCAGCAGTGCATTGGTATCTTCAGCACTATACCAGCTTTCACCGGTCACCCACTTGTTGGTGGTGAACAAGGAAATGGGAAAGCCCGGATTGCTCATGGAAATAGCGATGAGATGGCATAAGGCGTCGTTGCCAAGAGGATGAGCACCTTCGCCGTCATAGGGCAGGGGTTTGATGCTTTTGGGCATGCCTTTGGCGCGTAAAAACGTGTGAAAGTGGCCATGTTCGCCGTCACGGTGGGAATGATAATAATACTGCCCGTGGCTTTCATCGTCATAGACATCACCGTCAGGATAATGGTCCATCTCGTAAAACGTACCCTGATTGGCGATAACCTGGCCGACAATATTGGCATTGGCTTTATGCAGGTAGCGATAGCATTTCTGAATTTCCTCCCCGGCTGCTGCCATTTCCTCGAGTTGTGTGCGGGGGAGTTCGTTGAATTTTATTTTAAGTGCCATTATCAATTATCTTGCTCACCAAACGTTGATCTCATTCAGTACCACTAGGAGTGTTTACTTTCAGGTTCAAGGCACATTTAATCACAAGACGGTGATTTTTTCCATCTATAGCGGCTGTTCATTACCCCATTGCAGTTCGCTAACATTTCACTTTCACGATGGAAAGATGTTGTGTATGAGGCAAAAGAAATGTTCAATCAGGGGAATAGCTTGTAATTTACTTGACAGTCCTGAAAGTTCTGAGAATATATGTTCAAACAGCGGGTCTGACAGCCCTTCCATCGGTTGAGCCAGATTTTGAATGAGGGAAAAAATGGGCGGTATCAACATAAAAACCAATGCGGATCTGGTGGCTTTGATCAAGGAGCGTGATCTTGATTATATTAAAGTGGGCCTGTTCGATATAGACGGAATAATGCGCGGCAAATATATGTCGCGCGACAAATTCCTTTCTTCACTGGAAAAGGGTTTTGCCTTTTGCGATGTGGTGGTGGGCTGGGACAGTCAGGACCAGCTTTATGATAATGTGAAGATTACCGGTTGGCATACGGGTTACGGCGATGCTGACGTCAGAATTCTGCCGCAAACCTCGCGAGAGCTGCCGATGGAGGAGGGTTCCATACTGGTGCTGGGTGAGTTTGCCGGGCGCGTTGAAGCGGTATGCCCGCGCGGGGTTTTACGCCGGGTGATTGATAAAGCCGCTGCCATGGGACTGGCGGCAACAGCGGCTGCAGAATTCGAATTTTTCTTATTTGATTAAACCCCGGACAGCGTCGCCGAAAAAAACTACCGCGATATGGATAGTATCACACCGGGAAATTTTGGCTATTCCGTTATCCGTAACTCAGTTCATTCGGAATTTTATCAAGACCTTTTAAACCTCTGTATTGAAATGGATATGCCGATTGAAGGTCTGCACACAGAAACCGGTCCCGGGGTGCTTGAAGCAGCGCTCGTTCACGATGATGTTCTGGCTGCCGCTGACAAGGCCGCCTTGTTCAAGACCTTCACCAAAATATTGGCCCAGCGCAACGGCTGGATTGCGACCTTCATGGCCAAATGGTCGCCTAAGTGGCCGGGGTCAAGCGGTCATCTGCATCTGTCCTTGCGCGATGGTGATGGTAATGCGGCGTTTTATGACGACACAAAACCTCATAACATGTCAGACCAGATGCGTCACTTTATTGGTGGCCAACAGGCGCTGATGCCCGAGTTTCTGTCGATGATTGCCTGCACGGTCAATTCGTACACACGGCTTATTCCGGGTTTTTGGGCACCGACAGATGCCAGCTGGGGAGTTGAAAACCGCACCTGTGCCTTGCGCGCCATTCCCGGCTCCCCCAATTCTCAACGCGTGGAATATCGCATCGCTGCTGCTGACATTAATCCTTACATTGCGCTGGCCGCAGCTCTAGGTTCTGGCCTGTGGGGGATCGAAAACAAAATCGAACCCGATGACGGGATTGTCGGTAATGCCTATGACCATAAATTCAGTGAAGACCGCCAACTGCCCCGCACGTTGTTTGAAGCTGCCGGTCGCCTGAAAACCTCCACAGCCGCAGTTGAATTGTTTGGCAATGAGTTTGTTGAACATTATGCCGCAACGCGTGAGTGGGAAGAACGCGAATTCCGCAAAGCCATCACCGATTGGGAGATGGAACGTTACTTCGAAATCATATAAGAAAGTTCAGGAAATATGACTGTTAAATGCATATCCCCCGTGAATGGGGAAGTCTATGCCGAACGTGAGTACAGTGCTGACAGTGTGGTCGATAAGACTTTTGCTGTCGCGCGTGAGGCACAAAACGACTGGGCCGCCTTGCCAATTTCCAAACGGGCCGAATATTGCACCGCTGCTGTTGATGCCATGTTGGCTATGGCTGATGAAATCATCCCGGAGTTGAGCTGGCAGATGGGCAGGCCCGTGCGTTATGGTCAAGGTGAACTCAATGGCTTTGAAGAACGCGCCCGCCATATGATTTCGATTGCTGAGCCAAGCCTCGCACCTGTGCGCCCGGCTGAGCAACCCGGCTTTGATCGCTATATCCAGCGCCATCCTTTGGGCGTGGTCTTCACCATCGCACCGTGGAATTACCCCTACCTTACCGCCGTCAACTCGATTATTCCCGCCTTGATGGCAGGCAACACCGTGGTTTTGAAACACGCGCAAAACACGCTTCTGGTGGCTGAACGCTTTCAGCAGGCATTTGATCAGGCCGGTCTGCCTGAGGGCGTATTCCAGCATCTGATGCTGTCACACGGACAAACCGCGCGCATTATTTCCGAAAAACTTGCGGACATGGTGTGCTTTACCGGTTCTGTTCCTGGCGGAGCGTCCATTGAAAAAGCTGCGGTGGGAAAATTTATCCCCATCGGTCTCGAACTGGGCGGCAAGGACCCGGCCTATGTGCGCGGTGATTGTGATGTCAATTACGCCGCCGAAAATCTGGTCGATGGTGCCTTCTTCAATTCCGGTCAGTCCTGTTGCGGCATTGAGCGCATTTATGTGGATGAGAAGATTTTTGATGCCTTCGTTGAGCGCTTCGTCGAGGTGGTCAATGAATATGTTTTGGGTGATCCGCTGGATGAAGCGACAACGCTTGGGCCGATGATCAAGCCTGATGCGGCCGATTTTGTTCGCGGCCAAATTGAAGACGCTGTCAAAGCCGGTGCAAAAGCGCATATTGATGCGGGCAAGTTTCCTGCAACAGCGCGTGGTCCGGCCTACATGGCACCGCAAGTGCTCACAGACGTAAATCACCAGATGAGCGTGATGATGGAAGAATCCTTTGGTCCTGTAGTCGGCATTATGGCGGTAAAGAATGATGATGAGGCCGTTGCTTTGATGAACGACAGCGATTTCGGACTGACAGCATCGGTGTGGACACCTGATGAAGCGGCTGCGCGCGCCATTGGAGCGCAGGTTAACACCGGCACATTTTTTATGAACCGCTGCGATTATCTTGACCCGGCTCTGGCCTGGACCGGGGTTAATGATTCTGGTCGTGGATGTACTTTGTCAAGCCTGGGCTATGAAGCTTTGACCAGACCAAAATCATATCACTTAAGAACAACAATATAATTTTAGAGGAAGCCGATGACAATCACTGCAAACTGGAGTTATCCCACAAATATACGTTTTGGTGCCGGACGGATTTCCGAACTGGCTGAAGCCTGTCAATCCGTTGGTATGATGCGACCGTTGCTGGTGACCGACCCCGGCATTGCAGCCTTGCCAATGATGGACGAGGTTTTGAGTGTGGCCAAAGCCAACGGTCTGGAAATCGGCCTGTTCAGCAACATCACCGCCAACCCCAGTGAACTTGACGTTGCCGCTGGTGTTAAAGTCTATCTCGATGGAGATTATGATGGTGTGGTCGCCTTTGGTGGCGGCAGTGGCCTTGATGCGGCTAAGGCAATCGCCTTTATGGCACATCAGGACCTGCCCATCTGGGAGTTTGAAGATATTGGAGACAGGTGGACGCGGGCCAATGCGGAAGTCATTCCGCCAATTGTTGCTGTGCCGACAACTTCAGGTACTGGCTAGGAAGTGGGGCGTGCTTCGGTAATCACCAATTCCGACACCCATATCAAGAAAGTAATTTTCCACCCCAAAATGATGCCCTCGGTCGTCATCGCCGATCCTGAATTGACTGTCGGCCTGCCTAAAATGCTGACGGCAGCCACCGGCATGGATGCCCTTGCTCACTGCCTTGAAGCTTTTTGTGCGCCTGGCTATCACCCGATGGCTGACGGTATCGCTGCAGAAGGCATCAGGATGGTGCATAAGGCGCTGCTGCGTGTTGTTGCCGAACCTGCTGACATTGAAGCGCGCGGAGATATGCTGGTTGCGTCTTCCATGGGAGCAACAGCCTTCCAAAAGGGCCTGGGTTCCATCCACGCGCTTTCCCACCCGTTCGGTGGCATCTATGGTGCTCATCACGGTGCTCTCAATGGTGTGATCATGCCATATATTTTGCTTGCCAACAGATCCGCTATCGAAGCCAAAGTGGATTATCTGGCAACCGTGATCGGTGTTAAAGGTTTTGATGGATTTTTCGACTGGATACTAAATCTGAGATCGGAAATAGGTATTCCCAACACGCTCAAGGATCTCGGTATTGATGACCCAGACTATGATCGCATAGGAGCCATCGCCATTGAAGATCCAACCCACAGTGGCAATCCCATTGCGTTTACTGTTCAGGAATATGCTGATCTGGCAAAACGGGCCTATCTGGGGAATTTGAATTTTAATACCTGATAATCAGTGAATAACCTGGTTCAGGTGGGCGATGTGTTCGGGGCCTACTTCGCAACAGCCGCCGACGATGCGCGCACCTGAAGCAATCCATTTTTGCGCGTATTCAGCGTAAACCTGCGGCGTCAGGTCTTCGCGCACGCCCGACATGGCGGCATCGGAAGTGAGCGACCAGTTTTTGGGAATACCGGCAAAGGCGTTGGCATAACCACCCACCGGAAAATTTCCCAGGTGACTGAGTTCACTCATGGCGGCCGATATGCTTTCGGGCGATGAGCAGTTGGCAAGAAAACCGCTGACCGGCACGTCTTTTAGTGCAGCGTGTGCCTTGGGTATGGTTTCTCCGCTGCGCAAAAGATTTGAGCCGCCATCATGCAAAGTCCACGATACCCATACGGGTTTTCCTGTACTGGCAGCCCCGGTTGCGGCTGCCCTGGCTTCGGTGCTGCTGGACATGGTTTCACACAGAAAAAAATCCACGTAAGGTGCGAGAATTTCCGCCTGTTCGCGATAAAACGGCTCAATGGTGTCAAATTCCTCCACCAGATCTGGCCGGTAACTGCCTTGCAGCGGTGGCAGTGATCCGGCTATCAATGTTTCAGGGTTGCATTCATCGCGTGCAGCCATCGCCAGTTTTCCCGCTGCTATATTGAGCCTTTCAAAACTGTCGCCAATTGCTGCATCTTCCAGTCTGCGCCGTATGGTTGAGTACGTGTTGGTGGTGATGATCTGGGCACCGGCCTTGATATAATCGCGATGAATGTCGCTGACGACTTCCGGTGCGGTTACAAGCGCATAAGCCGACCATAGAATATTTGCACCTTTGATCCCGCGCCGCCGCAATTCCTGACCCATGCCGCCATCCATCAATACCACGCCCGGAGGCAAATCAACGGTGGGGATATTCATGGTGGAATTCTCCAATCAATACTTCATACAGCATTCGCAGCCTTGCACAGGACTTTCAGTTTCTCAACCGCAAGTTCATGCCCCAGAATTCCCAATCCGCAATCAGGTGCGGCGATGAGGCGCTCGGCATCGATGTGCTCGAGGACAACTTTCAATCGTGCAACAATTTCCTCAACAGTTTCGACCTGCGATCTGGCAATGGCGACAACGCCGAGAATGACGGTGGTTTGCGAGAATTGTTCCAGCAACTCAAGTCCATTATGGCGATGGGCATCTTCAATCGACACCTGATTAATGCTGGAATTATCAATTGCTTTTGCCAGACGGAAATATGAGTTGGGATCAGCCTTGTGGTAATCCACATCATCAAGATGGCCGGGATAGCCGCAACACATGTGCATGACCCGGGTAACATCGTCAGGAATACCGTCAAAACATCTGTCCAGGCACTCTATGCCATAATCAAGTGCGGCTTCCACGTTGCGGGCAAAAAGCGGCTCATCAACCTGAATGTATTTACACCCCGCCGCCGCAAGTGCGCGGATTTCATTGTTGAGGCCGTCGGCCAGATCGAAGGCAAGCGCACGATCGTCGCTGTAAAAGCTGTTGGCGGTTGTATCCATGATCGTAATCGGGCCGGGCACTGTTATTTTCACCGGACGATCGCTGAAACCCTGGGCAATCTTAAAATCCCGATCGAGAAAATGTTGCCCGGTGGCGGATATTTTTCCGGTTATTGTTGGAAACTCGGCGGTATATGCCCCATCACGCACAACGCGTTTGGTCAGGTTTTCAAAATCGAAACCATCAAGGTGACGGCATTGATAATGAACATAATTTTCCCGCCGCATCTCGCCGTCTGTCGGAACATCAATGCCGGCTGAAATCTGCTCGTCGATGGCCAGTTTAGTGGCGCGCTGAAACAGCTCTTCAAATGCAGCATCTGCATTTTCCATGCTGGTCGTATATTGCCGCGTTACCTCAGATGCAGAATCGGTCAGGCCACCGTCAAGGTTGAACCAGTCAGCTACCGGTACATAATCCGGTTTTGGATAAGCACCGATACATGTGGTCTTTAACGCCACTACAGACCACCGCCCAAACCGGGTTGTACCGGACGAAAAACAATCTTACTCATTCTTTCGGTGCGACTTTATTGAGGTTGGTAGGATCAAAGACACTGCCAAACGGACTTACCGGTTTTGTCGGCGGCGTTTCAGCACCCGGTGCAACCTTGTTCAGATTGTCGGGTGAGAATATGCCGCTGCCAAACGGAGTTTTCTGCTCCTTTTTCTCCTTCAGTTTTGGAACTTTTGATTTTCCTTCATTGAAGATATCTGGTCCCTTGAGACTTTTTTGCAGACGTTTTTCTTTCAACCTTTTTTGCAGTGCTTCGATGCGTTTTTGCTGTGCTGCGCGTTTTTCCTGCAGGACAATCGCTTTGGCCGGCTCGGGATCATAGAATTGCGCATAGCCGATTACCGCTACGATTGCTGCCATAAACAGCGCCAGAATAACAGCAGCCGGATTGCCGGCAAAAAACCTGGGCATCTTGAACCCGGAGGTTACCGCACCCACAGGAGCTCCATTGGCGATGGCCAGTTGGACGCGACGGTTTCTGACTTCATGCACGAGGGCAAAAAACAAGGTGAGAACGACGATGATAAAAGCCAGTGATGATATGGAAGGATTGATCCCATAGCGGACCTTCTGCGCCAGCTCTATGGTGAGCGTTGGGTATTTGCCAAAGGTGAAAGTAGTCGTGTTGTAGTTCTCGAACGAAGCAAGAAAAGCCAAAACCGCAGCCGAACCAATGGCTGGAGCGAGAAACGGTAACTGGATTTTTCGGAAAGCCTGGACGTGAGTGGCACCAAGATCAAGAGCAGCTTCAGTCAGGCCCACATCATAGCGCTGCAGGCGGGCAACAAACACCAGCATGCAATATGAGGCAATGAAGGTTGATTGACCGAGCACGGTGAGCAGAATGCCGTTTTGCAGGAAGCTGCCGCTGGGCAGACCCAGCATGACACTGACCCGATCCCAGAACACAAGTGTGGAAATACCAAGCACAACACCGGGTATAAGGATGGGGGCGATGATAATAGTATAAAATGTCGCGCGTAACTTGGGCCATATCTGGGTCAGCACCAATGCGCCGGCCAGTCCCATGATCACAGATAATATGACGGTGAAAAAGCCTACGATAAAGCTGTTTTTGAGGCCATTGATGATGCGGGCATCTTCAAAAAGCACTCTGAACCACTCAAACGTCAGCACTTCCCACGGCGTGGCCTGGGGAAAACTGGGTGAGTTAAATGCGGTGATCGACATGAGGACGAGCGGTCCCAGCAGATACGTGAAGAACAATATCAGGTAAAAGCCCAGGCCGATGCGGATGAGGAGACTATCGGTTTTCATTTGCCAATATCTCCCATGTTGACTTTAAACAGGCGCATCACCGCCAGCACAATGACGATACAGGTAATCAGCAGCACAACGGCAAAGGCTGAGCCTTGCGGCCAGTTGCCGCCCTGGTTAAACCACTGGTAGATAATCTGGGTGAACCACAATGAAGAAGGTCCGCCCAAAATCTGCGGTGCGGCCAGTGCGCCGGCAGTCAACATGAAAACCATGGTGCAGCCAGACGAGATACCGGGTTTGGCATAGGGTATGACAATGCGGAGGTGAATTTTAACCCAAGATGCCCCCATGTCCCGAGCCGCCTCAATCTGGTTTCGATCCAGACTTTCGATGACATTATAAATGGGGAATATCATCAGCAGGATGTAAGCATAACCCAGCCCGGCATATAGGGCTACGTTTTGCCGGACAAAGTCTATCGGGTTGTCAATGAGGCCCATGAACATCATGAATTCATTGATGACACCACTGTCGCCGAAAATGATACGGAAAGCAAAGGCGCGCAAAATCTCGTTGATCCAGTATGGAATTATCAAAAGCAACACGAAAACACGCGTCATTCCGCCGCCTTTTGACTGGCCGAGGTAGTACGCAATCGGATAGCACAACACGAGGTCCAGAATGGTGATGAAGGCAGCGGCAAGCAGGGTTTTGCCGAACACCATCAGATCGGTTTTATTATACCCATCCGGGTTGCCATCGGCGCCGAATACCAGATACTCGTAGTTTCGCAAGGTGTACACATCTTTGGGCCCGCCCATTTCAGGGGGCGACAACTGGTGGCGGAATGAAAAGTCGAGCATGGAAATTTGTGGCAGAATAATCAGCACAATGACCCAAAAGCCCACAGCGATTATCAGGAACCAGCCCATGCCGGCACCGTTTCGCTTGAAGAATTCCTTTAGAAATCCATTTGCCATGACCGTTACTCGCTGGCCAGCTCACCAGCCGGCAAAGCCACCGCCTGATTAGCCTCAAAGCTTAAGAACAATTCCTTGCCCCGTTCATACATTCTGTCCTCACCGCGGTTGGTCAGGGTCATTTTAATTTCTTTGCCTTCCGAGCCTTCCAGGAAGACGTGATAGCTTTGACCTTCAAATTCAGAATGGCGCACCCGGGCTTTGATACGGGTGTCGGATTGCGAGGTGGCTTCGGTTATATCGAGAGCTTCAGGGCGAATGAACAACATTGCATCATCCCCGACCTTCAATTTACCCTGGGCGTCACTGGATACCCGGCTGCGCAATTCGCCGGTTCTGTTGGTGTCAATGACAGCCATATCATTGGAAATCGATTTTACGGTGCCGCGGAATACGTTGTTTTCGCCGACGAATGAGGCAACGAATGCGGTGGCGGGGTCATCGTATATGGATTTACCATCGGCAATCTGGTCGATAATGCCCGCTTTCATCACTGCCACGCTATCCGACATGGTCAGTGCCTCACCCTGGTCATGGGTGATATAAATAAAGGTGATGCCGACGCGTTTTTGAATTTCACGCAATTCCGAGCGCATGTGCTGGCGCAACTTGAGGTCAAGTGCGGACAGCGGCTCATCCAGCAACAAAACATCCGGCTCGGCGCACAAAGCACGCGCAATGGCGACGCGTTGTTTTTGGCCGCCGGAAAGTTCGGAAGGTAATTTGTCGCCCTGACCGGTCAGAGCAATCATATCGAGAAGTTCATCGGCGCGCTTGCGGCGTTCGGCAGGAGAGGCGCCTCTTACCTCCATGGAAAAAGCAATGTTTTCCCATACTTTCATCAGTGGAAACAGCGCCAGGTTCTGGAAAATCAGTGCTGTCGGTCGTTCATTGGGACCGAAACCGGCCATGTCCTTGCCACCAATCAGAACCTGGCCATCACTAGGCTCGAGAAAGCCTGAAACTGCACGAAGAATGGTTGTTTTGCCACAGCCCGATGGTCCGAGGAACGAGAAAAAATCACCGCCGTTAATATTTACATTTGCCTCGCGTACGGCAACAAAGTCGCCAAATTTGATCCATACATTGTTCAGATCAACGCCAACACCTTGAACCATAGTCCTCCCCTAACGACTGCTGCGCAGTCTGCCCTGTTGCATTGTAGCCTGTTTTGTAGAAAATCTCCGATTTCCCCGAAACTTGTTATTGTTTTAGGCTTCCTCCGGCACCTGGTTTTGTGCCGGAGGAAGTAAATTTGTTTAAGCGCTCACAAATTTGTTGCGATATTCTGTGCGCACTTCCGCATACCACGGAGCCTGAGCAGGCCAGGGGTTGAGATTGGCAAGTGCATCTCCGGGATAAGCTTCAGCAAAGTTTTTCTTGTAAGCTGCACCGGTAAATTTGTCCGCACCAAGAACCGGCGAATTATAGCCATGCTTGTCGATTGCTTTACCGGCAGGTTCTGCCTGATATGCATAATCAATAAAAGCATAGATTTCTTCTTTGTTCTTGGCACCGATTGGCATTGACATACCATCAACCAAGGCCATGGAACCTTCTTTGGGAGCCTGATACTGAATGGGCTCGCCAGCACTCTTAAGTGCCAGTGGTGGTCCATCCCAGGTTTGACCAAGAATAACGCCTTCTTTGAGCAGGGCATTTTTCTGTGTGTCAGCATCGTTCCACAGGATCTTGATATTTTTCTTGCGGGCAATACACCAGTCGGTAATTTTCTGCCAGATCGGGCGCATGGCGGCTTCCGATGTGTAGGCTTTCCAGACATCGCCTTTTTCAAGTTCGCCAATAGTCTCCATATAAAGGCCGGCACCCAGCATCATTGAATGTGGACGCCCCATGGTTTTACCAGCATTTGCTTCTGCCCAGACATCGCCATAACTTGGAACACCACCTTCAGGTGCCCACAGGTCTGTGCGCCAGCCAATGCCTTCGGTACCCCAGATATGAGGCAGCCAATGCACGCCCTTACCCTTGAAGTTCCATCCATCTGTGCCAATTTTTGACATAGCAGGATTAACTTTATCAATGGCCACCTTGGCCATATCAAACGGCTGCAGCAACTCTAAAGGACCCCATGTCAGGTTCTGGTTGTTGGTGGGCGATACAATATCAAAGCCCTGGCCCTTGTTGGCCTTCATTTTGTTGACGATTTCTTCGTTTGAACCAATACCGGTGTAGTTGATTTTAATGCCGGTTTTAGCTTTGAAGCTTTCAATAAACTCTGGTGGAAGGTAATCCGACCACATCAAGATATTAACTTCACCTGACGAGGCAAGAGCGTTTTCGATAATTGCCGGTCCAGCGGCGACAATCGCGCCAGCTGCAGCGCCGCCTTTAACAAAGCTACGGCGGTTGAGTGCCGAAGCTGCCAAAAGCAGTTCTCTTGTTGATTTGTTTTTCATGGTTTCTTTAGCCATAATACTCATTCTCTCCATGGTTTCGGGATTTATAATCTCCATTATTCCAGACAGATGACGCAGTTGTGACAACGCAATGCTCCTCCCTGAAGCTGACCTGTCATGGTATTTCTCAATTATGCGGAGCCAAGACCCATTGGTCAACAACAAGTAATAAAATTAACAAGCCGGAAAACGTCGGTTCTCCTGCCTTGAGTATTATTAAGTGGTACCAGTTTGAGGGATTTTATGAGGCCAACTGACAGGGGTTAATCCGGTGGAGTCTGTTTTCCGTCCACAACCTCAGCCAGAACACATAAGAGTTCGAACATAATACTGACACCGACCCACGCGGTATTGCCACTTTGATCAAATGGCGGCGAGACTTCCACCAGATCGGCACCAATCAAATTCAGCCCTTGCAGCTGGCGTACCATTTTTTGCGCTTCAAAAGTGCTGAAGCCGCCAATTTCGGGCGTGCCCGTTCCCGGTGCCTGACTGGGATCGATGCCATCAATATCAAAACTTATGTAAGTGGGGTGATCACCAACAATTGAGCGCGCCTCTGCCATCACATCATCAAGCCCGCGATCATACAACTCCTCGATACGCACAATGCGCACCCCTTGTGACAGGCCCCATTCAATATCTTCACCATCATACATGGTGCCGCGAATGCCGATCTGGACCACACGTTTGGGATCAAGCAGGCCTTCGATAATTGCCCGCCTGAAGGGAGTGCCGTGGGTATATTCATACCCGCCGAAATAACCTTTGTAGAGATCCGTATGAGCATCAAAATGGATCATGCCCACCGGACCATCGTTGACGATACCGCGCAAGACCGGCAAAGAAATCAGATGATCGCCGCCCGCTGTCATCGGCACAATGTTTTTGCCGGCAACTGATTGGTAATATGACGTGACGCGTTCAAGTGTATTTTGAACATCAGCCGGATTGACCGGCACATCGCCAAGGTCGGCGCAATTGGCAAGTGAAAACGGCTCGATGTGGCTAATGGGGTGTTTGGTGCGGATCATTGTCGACAAGTCGCGCAACTGGCGCGGACCATGGCGCGCACCAGGGCGATTGGTTGTTCCCCCGTCCCAGGGCACACCGATGAGGCCGATTTGAACCTGATCGATATCCTCATCGTCCAGACCTATGATCGGCAGGCGCATAAAACTTGGGATGCCGGCAAAACGCGGAAGCTCATTGCCGTACAAGGGTTCAAAATTTCGCTTTGACGACACGATCAAACTCCCTCCAATATCTCCATCGGCTGTTTAAATTTCAGCCTGGAAATCTGGAGGCCACGCCCAGAATCGAACTGGGATAGACGGATTTGCAATCCGCTGCGTAACCATTCCGCCACGTGGCCTTCGCCGCTTTGTTACAGAAGGAGAGTTAACAGGTCAACAAAGATGTTGCCGGTATCTATGCCATTGCCTGCGCAGGTGGCTGTTGCAGCGAAGCATCCAGCTCAGCGGAAAGAAACTCGGCAATGCGGCCCATGCCGCCCACACCTGTCCCCGCAGCCATTTCAGCGGCAGAATTATAGTTGGTGTTGGTGTTGATATCATAAATTACCGGTGTCCCATCGGGCCTGCGGATGAATTCCACCCCGGCAATTTCAATGCTGTGGTGTGCCAGGAAACCCTCGAGCCTGCGCGCCAGAACCTCGTCATGGTCGTGCTGAACCTCGAAACGCGGTGCATTTTTGTTAGTATCAATATCGCGCATATTCGAGTTGGCAGGGCAAAAACTCTGCAAATCTGTCTCACATACATCGGCCGGGCAAAGTTCGAAGCTGCCGCCGGAATATATCCGCAAGGCATAGAGCAGTTTGCTGCCAACAAATTCCATGCGTGTAATGAAGTCGTCGTTGGTTTCAATCTTTTCCTGGACCAGCCACACATCATCCACCGTAGCGGGCAGGGCGTCGGCCTCGACAGCTTCAGATAAGGCGTCCATGCTGTCATAGAGTGTAACACCAAGGCCTTTGCCGCCCTGTGCCGGTTTGAGGATAAAGGGGGTGATGGCCAGTTCGATGGCGGCATCAACGCATTTGTCACGGCCAACAGCTACCACGGTGCGCGGTGTGGTGAAGCCGGATTGATCCAGTAAAATCTGCTGGGTTGCCTTGGATAATTCCAGTTGCAGGACTGAAGAACCGTTGATAACGCGGCGACCATGAGCTTCAAGCCAGCGTAAAATAATGTCCGTGCTGTAATTGGAATGGGCATGACCTCGTGTATAGTTTGAGGCACTCATCCGGCTGTAAAATACACCCTGAGGCGGAGCGGTGCGTAAATCACAGGTGGTCTGATCGAGCAACCACTCCTCATATGGAGTTTCCAGTTTCTCGAATGCCGCACGCAAAGGCGGCAGCCATTCGGCATTTTCGTGGATTACATAGACTTTTTGCTGCTCAGACATACCAACCTCAAACCAAAATTAAACCCGGAGCGTTCGTTTTAACCGTGTAGGTTCTATATAAAGAACAAAACGTTTGATTGCAAGTATGGCGGTCGGGTCTGGAGAATAAAATACAAAAACAGGTTGGCGTTTTTATCTGGGTCTTATATGACTTTTTATCAACTTGAGTCGCATGGTTTCGAAAACTCTTGAGGTTTGAAAATGGATTTTGCCCAGGCGCGGCAGAATATGGTGGTTTCCCAGATAAACCCCCAAAGCGTAACCGACAAAGCGTTGCTGGATGCGTTGGGTGAAATTCCGCGTGAACGTTTTGTTCCCACAACCAAGCGCGACATAGCTTACATGGACAAAGAAATATCTTTGGATATTTCTGCACCTGGCGGCCATGAACGCGCCATGATGATGCCCGTGGCCTTTGCCCAGCTTGTTGCATTGGCGCAAATCAAACCTACCGACCTGGTATTGGTTATCGGCTGTGCCACCGGATATTCGGCAGCCGTTATCGCCAGGCTTGCCGACAGTGTTGTTGGTCTTGAGGCCAATGAAGAACTTGCAACCCAGGCCAATGATATTCTGATGAGCTTAGGCATAGACAATGCGGCAATCGTCAGTGGGCCCTTGAATGAGGGCTATAAGAACGAAGCCCCTTATGATGTCATTTTTATCGATGGGGCGATTGATCACATTGATGATAATCTTGTTGCCCAACTTAATGAAGGTGGCAGGCTGGTGGCCATAATTTCAGCACAAGGTCCTGGTAAGGCACATTTGGTGATCAAAAAAGGTGATATAATTTCGAGCCGAATCGATTTCGACGCCAGCGCGCCTGTTTTGCCGGGTTTTCAAAAGTCGGAAAAATTCAGTTTTTAAACACTCCGGCTGATTGGTTTATCCACCGCCTTTATTTTTCCGGTTGGCGGAAAGTTGAGAAAAACGGCAAAATTCTGTGTTTTTAAAGTTGGGTATTTGCCTTTACCGTTGGTTAACGTTAACAGCTCTTTAATACGATCGATCGTACTGTTTTATCTGTATATTGTATTGGGAGTGGGGAGAATATTACCTGTGACAGGTGACATGTTGTTAAAAACCAAAATTGACAGGCGTTCTATGCCGGTAAAAAAATGCGCACTGACCATTGCCTCCGGGGTTTTTCTGGCAGCGTCGGTTCTCGGCGGCACACCGCAGGAAGCTGCGGCCGAGACGCTGCGTCAGGCCCTGAAGACCGCCTATTTTAACAATCCGGGCCTGCGGGCTGAAAGAGCACGGCAACGAGCCACCGATGAAGGTGTATCCCAAGCCCTGTCCGGTTGGCGGCCCAATGTGGTGATCTCCAGTGATGCCGGTGTTACCAGGACAACTTCCAATCCTTCCATAGGTGGCAAGAACAATGATCCCTATGGATCCTCCATCTCGCTGGTACAGCCTCTGTTCAGAGGGTATAGAACCGTCAATGGTACCAAACAGGCCGAAGCCGCTGTTCAGGCTGGCCGTCAGACTTTGTTGTCGGTAGAACAAGCCACTCTGTTTGATGCCGTCACAGCATATATGGATGTTTTGCGTGATCAATCAGTTGTAAGGTTGCAGGCAAAGAACGTTCAGGTTTTAACCCAGCAGTTAAAAGCTGAAAAAGCCCGGTTTCGTGTTGGTGAAGTAACCCGCACCGATGTTGCCCAGTCGCAGGCAAGACGCGCCGGATCAATCTCAACCCTTGCCCAGGCCAAGGCCAATCTGGCCTCAAGCCGCGCTGTATACGGCCGCATCATTGGCACGCGGGCAACATCATTGCAATATCCCCGGTCAATCAGAAAAATCCTGCCAAAAACGCTTGATCGGGCTCTGGATATCGGAAAATCTAAAAATCCGCAATTGCTGGCAGCAAGCTTTACAGAGATTTCAGCCCGTCGCGCTGTTGAAGTGGTTCAGGGAGAATTGTATCCGGATTTGTCACTTGAAGCCACATACAGCTACCGCAGAAACCCCTCGACCACCACCCGGCGCACGGAAACAGCCTCGCTCATTGGTCGCTTGAGCATACCGCTTTATCAATCGGGGCGTGTTTATTCGCGCGTCCGGCAGGCCAAACAAACCGCCAGCCAGCAGCGTTTGCTGGTTCTGGATGCCGAGCGCACCGTCGTTTCTTCCATTATCTCCAGCTGGGAGCAATTGCGGGCATTGCGTGCGCAAATCGTCTCTGATCGCGCCCAGGTAAAGGCCAACAAATTAGCGTTGCAAGGTGTTCGACAGGAGGCTTTGGTAGGTTCAAGAACCACGCTGGACGTTCTTGACGCTGAGCAGGAATTGTTGAATTCAAATGTAACCCTGGTGGTTTCGCGCCGTAATGAGGTGGTCGCCAGCTACCAATTGTTATCGTCAATTGGTCAACTGACAGCGCGTGATCTTAATCTGACTGTGAAAAACTATAATCCCGAGAGCAATTATAACCGTGTACGAAACAAGCTGTTTGGTACAAATATCGGCGAATCACCTTATAAACATACAAAGTAGAGTGAAAGCGGTTATGAATATCCAGAGGCTATTTACATAACCAGAGTATAATACATGCCACAACCACAGGCGGAATTAGTCTTGGTATTTGGTATGCGATGGAATTGCGCAAATGAGCAATACGGACCAGGCGCCTGAACCTTCAATGGAAGAAATCCTGTCTTCCATCAGACGTATAATTTCCGATGATAATGACGAGGCTTCTTCTGACGAAGAAGTGAAAACCGTCGAGCCTGAGGTTGAATCACCTTCTGTGGAACCTGCACCGGAGCCCGAAGCCGCAAAGGTTGAGGCTGTCGAAGACGTGGTTCCGGTTACTGAAGAAGATGATGATGACATCTTTGAACTCACTAATGTTGTAGAAATTGATGATCCGACACCTGAAGAGCCCCCTGTGCTGGACGAGCCCGATATGGCGGATTTCGGTATTGAGGTTGCTGACAGCGGTGCCGACGTTGCAGACGATATCGAATTTGTAAGCGTTGAGACCGGTGCGCCGGAAAACCTCGAATTACCTGAGCCTGAGCCTGAG
>JAJRTY010000192.1 GCA_024278055.1 Alphaproteobacteria bacterium
CCCAACCACCCCTCAGGGTACCTTATCGGGTGGTTGGGCCGGGGGAGCGGGCTGGCTTCAGGACTTTTGAGTCAGACTCTAAAAAAATGCAATATAAAACCAGTACAGACGGCTTCAGGCTCAAGTCTTCCATGGAGGCAGTCATTACCGGTTTCCCGCACTGGACATTTTCAGGGGTTGCGTGTTGAATACTCCTTCAATTTTCCCAACAAACCCGAGATTGAAAATGCACTTTATCACCATACTGTTTTCGCTGTTTTTCACCAGTTTGATGGCTCTTACCACCCCCTCACAGGCCCAGAAAACCACCTGGAACCTTCAAACACTCAAAACTGCACACCAGGTTACAGAGGTTTTTCAGGCCAGTGCGACGCGCGTTCTCGTAAAGGCGGGATCACAATGGTATCAGGTTGAATGGTGCGGCAGAAAACTGCGCCTGAAGCCCGCCAGCGAGCCTAAACGGTTGTCGGCGCCCGCAGGCGACCTGCCCGACGGCGGGGTGGCTGTTCACCCTTCTCCCGGCATTACCTCGGCCTGGTATTCTCAACCGACACGGCGATACAATCACGGGGTGTTGGGCGATAGTGTTGAAGGCGGCGGTCTCAGGGTGAGGGATGCTAAAGGTAATCTGTACAATTATGAGTTACCGGAGGATTCAGTATTTGAGGATATCACACCCAGACTGGTTGACCTGGATGGCGATGGCAGGGCCGAAGTCATTACTATAAAATCGTTTCTCGATGCCGGTGCATCGCTGGCCATTTTCGGATTGCGCGCAGGCAGGCTCGAAGTGATAGCGACAACGCCGGCAATAGGCACAACCAACCGCTGGCTCAATATTGCCGGCATCAGGGATTTTAATGGTGATGGTTTGATAGACATTGCCACGGTGGTTACGCCACACATCGGTGGCACTTTGGAAATCTGGTCGTTTAGAGATGGCAAGCTGGTCACAACCGCCTCAAAGTACGGATTTTCAAATCACTTTATCGGATCGCGAAATCTCGATTTATCCGCTGTCGGCGATGTTACCGGAAACGGCAGGCCCGATATGGCAATACCCGGCGCGGCCCGGCGCCAGCTTCGCATCATGACACTTTCGGGGGCCACGCTTGCACAAAGCGGGGCAATTGATCTGCCGGCAAAAATTGATGCAAATATCGGGTTGCTGTCGAACCCCGGAAGCGGGCTTTCGGCTTTTGTACTGGGGCTGGCCAATGGCGCTTTAGTGGCTGCAATCAAGTAGAAACTTAGATGCCGAGCACGGCGTCAAGTTCACTGACATTGTCGATGACATGATCGGCATCACCACACAAATGTTCGCGCGCGCAGGTGCCGGTAAGAACGCCGATGTTCTTGCCTGCGCCTGCAGCTTTTCCCATCTCCATGTCATGAGGACTGTCACCGACAACCATTATTTCGCACACCTCAAGACCGGTTGCTTCAGCAAATCCTTCGACCATTCCCGGGCCCGGCTTTGCGCCGAAACCTGAATCAAATCCGGCTATGAAATCAAGCTGCTCGAGTATTCCAAAAGGATTGAGTGAGCTTCTGGCGCTGTCGATGCCGTCACTGGTGGCAACACCGAGTTTCAACCCTTTGTTTTTAAGGCTGGCAAACAGCTTTTCCAGATTGGTTACCTCGACTGCATGGGTGGCGATGGTTGAATTAAAAATGTCCCCAATGGCAGCTGATATTTTTGTACCACAACCAATGTTTTGTGGCGCATGAGGCAACCAGGCTTCGGTAATCTCATCATTGTTGCCCTGAGCAAGAACCGTATTGGCAAGGATTGTGTTGGTGGTTTTATCATACCCTGAAGCTGCCAGCATCAGGTGAGCACGTTCGTGGCAATTGCCCGCAACAAATAAAGACGCCTCTTTATAGAGCGGCACCCAGGTGCTCTGAAAATCTATAAGGGTGCCGTCCTTGTCAAACAGAATGCCGCAAATCGCCATCAGATACCTTTGGTCAGGAGTAGAGTGCCTCTTAACACACTGGCACAAATCGCTATAAGTTTGTAGCCTGAAATAAAAACGACTGTGGGTGAGCGGGTAGTGGAATTTGATTACATCATCGTTGGTGCGGGCTCAGCAGGGTCCGTGCTGGCCAACCGGCTGAGTGAAGACGCAACAGCCACAGTCTTATTGCTGGAGGCGGGCGGAGGCCGACGCAATCTTTTCGTCGATATGCCCTCCGCATTCTACATCCCCATGAACGACAAACGTTACAACTGGTTTTATGAGACCGAAACCGAGCCCCATCTCAATCATCGCCAGATGCATTGCCCCCGAGGGCTTGGCCTGGGCGGCTCGTCCGCCATTAACGGCATGGCTTATGTGAGGGGCAACGGCCATGATTTTGACAATTGGCAAGCCCTGGGTGCGCACGGCTGGTCTTATGGCGATGTGTTGCCCTATTTCCGCAAAGCCGAAACCTACAGCGGTGGTGCTGATGCCTATCGCGGTGGCGCCGGGCCTTTGCATACGTCCAATGGAACGCTGGAAAACCCGTTATTCCAGGCCTTCATAGATGCGGGCGCTGCAGCGGGCTATCAAGTGACGAAAGATGTGAACGGCTATGCCCAGGAAGGTTTTGGCCGCATGGACATGACGGTTCACAACGGGCGGCGCTGGAGCACTGACATTGCTCATCTCGCACCGGCTCGCCAACGCTCCAACCTCTCAATAAAAACCCATGCCCTGGCCTCACGCATCCTCATAAAAGACAAAAAGGCCACAGGCATTGAGTACACAAGGGGCGGGACAACACAGTCTGCAATAGCGCGAAAAGAAGTCATTTTATGCGGCGGCCCGATCAATTCACCACAATTGCTGATGTTGTCGGGCATTGGCCCCGCAGCACACCTGAGGGACTTGGGTATTAAAGTTATTTGTGATCTGCCCGGTGTGGGACAAAACCTGCAGGATCATCTTGAATTGTATATTCAACATCAATGCACGCAACCGATCACACTTTACAGCGCAATGTCCTGGCACAGCAAAGCCCGCATCGGGTTACAGTGGCTGTTGTTCAAAACCGGGCTGGGGGCAACCAATCATTTTGAAGCCGGCGGGTTCATTCGCTCGCGCCCCGGTGTTCCCTACCCTGATCTTCAGTATCATTTTTTACCAATGGCGATGTCATATGATGGCTCGCAACTGGCCACCGGACACGGGTTTCAGGCGCATGTGGGGCCGATGCGCAGTAAGTCACGCGGATCGGTCTGGCTCAAAACCCGTGAGGCACGAGACCATCCCGGAATTTTATTCAACTACATGAGCCACGAGGAAGACTGGGAGGAGATGAGAGCGGGCGTAAAGCTGACACGAGAGATTTTTGCACAAACACCGTTTGACCCTTTTCGCGGGCCCGAGCTATCGCCAGGCATCGAGGTTCAAAGTGATGACGACATTGATGCGTTTATCCGCGCCCGCGTTGAAAGCGCCTATCACCCCTGTGGCACCTGCAAAATGGGCACTGACCCAAAAGCGGTGGTCGATCCTCAGTGCAGTGTACGCGGCATAGATGGCCTGAAAGTAGTGGACAGTTCCATCATGCCACAAATAACCACCGGCAATCTGAATGCACCGACAATCATGCTTGCGGAAAAAGCTGCTGATATAATTCGCGGAAAAACACCGCTGGCACCTGAAAATACTGATTATCAAAAAATTGATAACTGGCAGACTTCGCAGCGCTGATCCATCCCCGAGCAAGGTCGGATTACTCAGAACCAACCACACCGTCCCGGCCTTGAGCCGGGATCTGGTAGCCTTCGCCTGGAATTTCAGAAGGTCCCGGCTCAAGGCCGGGACGGTGTGGAAATTGGAGTTACTCCGGTTCGATTTTCCATTTTCCAATCATGGCCCAGGTTCAAGCGTCTTCCAGCTCCACCGGTCTGGAAATCTGGCTTGCGTTTTCCTGGCTTTTAATCGCTATCCATTTGAACAGGACTTTTTTGAGCGCGTCCATTTTGACAGGCTTGGGCAGATAATCATCCATCCCCACTTCCAGGCACTTTTCACGGTCACCAGTCATGACATGGGCGGTGAGTGCGACAATCGGAGTGCGGTTTTTCTGCTTTTCACTTTCATGGCGGCGGATCAGTTCCGTTGCCTCGTAGCCGTCCATTTCCGGCATCGAAATGTCCATCAAAATAACGTCGGCTCCGATATCCCGGTACAGTTCAACCGCCTCGCGGCCATTGGCGGCGAGGGTCAGTTTTATGGGTGAATCCATCAACATCTGCTCGACAACGCGCTGGTTGATTTCATTGTCTTCGGCCAGAAGCACATGATAGGTTTTTGCTGCCGCCTGGCTTGGCTGTGTTTTCAGGTCACGGATACGATGGCTGGTTGTCAGCTCCCGGCTGTTTCCGTTCTCTGCAAGAATTGTGGCGATGGCATCGCGAAGCAGATCCGAGCGAACCGGCTTGACCAGATAACCGTCAACGCCCAATTGGCGGTAGAATTTTGCATCCCCCTTTTGTCCGACCGGCAACAGCATAATCAAGGGAATATCACTCAGTGCCGGATCACTCCTGATCGCCTTGGTGAGTTGCCGCCCGTCCATTTCCGGCATTTGGTAATCAACGATAACCAGGCCAAACCTGTCATCGCCGGACGTGGATTTTCTTAGCAGACTCAGCGCTTTTTCACCACAGCTGACACAATGAGGGGTGATGCCAAAACTTTGAATCTGCCCGGACAGAATCTCCCGGTTTATATCTACATCATCGACAACAAGTATTTTCAGATTCTGCATGTTGGGCAGGATAAGATCGGGAATATCTTCCTGACCATCAATGGCCAGCTCCAGTGCAAGTTCAAATCTGGAGCCATTGTTTTCAACAGACGTAACAGTGAGATCTGCATTCATAAGATCGGCAAGACGTTTGGAGATGGCAAGCCCTAAACCGGTGCCGCCATACTGTCTGGTGGTGGAGTTGTCGGCCTGTTCGAATTTATCAAAAATCGTGCCCAGTTTGTCAGGGGAAATCCCGACTCCGGTATCACTCACACTGATTTTAAGCGCTACTTTGTCTTCGTCATAAACACCGTCAACATCAATAAGAACATGCCCCTTGTGGGTGAATTTAAGGGCATTGCTGACCAGGTTGGTTACAATCTGGCGAATACGGCCAACATCACCGATGCAGCGTTGGGGAAGGGCAGGATTGAAGTGAACCACAAGCTCAACGTCATCTGTGGTGACTTCCGAGGCCATCAGGGTTGCGACGTCTTCAATGCAGGATTTCAGGTTAAAGGGGATGGGGTCCAGCTCCAGCTTTCCTGCCTCTAATTTTGAAAAATCCAGAATATCGTTGATAATGGCAATCAAAGATGAGCCAGATTTTGTAATGATATTGATGCAATCGGTCTGGCGGGCATCCAGTTTGGTTTGGGAAAGAATTTCAGCCATCCCCAAAATACCGTTCATGGGCGTTCTGATTTCGTGGCTCATATTTGCAAGGAACTCGGATTTGGCCTGATTGCCGGATTCAGCAAATATTTTCGCTTCCTTTAATTGCGCCTGATATTGTTTCATTTTGGTGATGTCGTAATAGGTCAACATCCTTGAGCCATCACCAAGAGCCGTGCATTGATGTATCAAAACCCGGCCGTCAACATAACGCCGTTCGGTCGGTGCAATCTGACCTGTTCTGATTTCCTCTACACGTTGATCAACGTGTTCTTCCCACCTGTCATAATCAATACCATGGACTTTCTCATTATAGTGACTTTCAACAATTTCACGAAATGTTGGCAGGGTTGCCAGTAAATCCTCAGGCGTTCTGGTAAGCTCACGAAATGCCCGGTTGTGAAAAATGGTTCTAAGGTCCCTATCGAGGAACAGGACACCGTAATCGATTTTGTCAGTTACGGTTTCGAGCCGGTCCAGCAGAGTCTGGTTCACGACATTGGCTTTGGTCAGCTCGCGGGCGAGTTGTTCAAGTTTTTCTTCGCGATTTTTCAACTCAGTGACATCGAAATGCGTAATCATGCGCGTTCCATTTTTCAGAGCCACGCACTGATATATAAGAGTTTTTCCGTTTTTCAGCCGCATCTCAACCGGCTCAATCGAGCCCGCCTTTACAGCGGTCTCCCGCGCTTTTACGTAGGCGTCAAAATCTTCATCGCCAACATCATAAATATTGTTGTAGCGATTGAACCTCAGCAGGTCTCCCATTGTGGGACGGGAGTTGCAAAACTCATCATCATAGCCCCACAGCTCCCGGAATGCCCGGTTGATAATTGTTGCATTCAAATCACTATCAAGAAAGACCACAGCCTGATTTATGTTTTCTATTGAGGCTTTGAACTGGGCCAGCAGGGTCTTGTTTTCCGCGCTCGCAGCTTCGAGTTTCCGAGCCAGTATCTGAAGTTTTTCCTCGCGTTTTTTCATCTCTGTAATGTCGTAATATGTCAACATACAGGACCCGTTTTCCAGTGCCACGCACTGGTAAATAAACACATTGCCATTCAGGTAACGCTTTTCGGTGGGCGCAAACGAACCCGCTCTGAAGGTAGACAGGCGATCTTCGACAAAGTCTTCCCAGATCATTCCCGCCGTATCGAAAATATTCCTGTGACGATTGTTTTCTAAAATATCACGGATGCTTATTCCGGCGCTCAGGTAGTCTTCGTCCACATTCCAGATGTTGCGATAGACCTTATTGAGAATGATGGCTTTTTGATCGCGATCGAAAAAAGCAACACCATGGTCAATGTTTTCAATCACCGCCTTGAACTGGGTGAGCAGGGCCTGTTTTTCACTATTTGCTTTTTCCAGGTCAACAGTCAGAACCTGCAACTCCTGTTTGCGGCCAAGGATCGTTGTTACATCTGAATAGGTTCGTAAAAACCCACCGCCGGGAAGCGGCACCCGGTGGATGGAGAATATACGGCCATTCAGGTGAAATTCAGGAATATCATCGTGGCCGTCGGCAACACTTTCAAGATGGGCCTCAATTTTAGCTGCAACATTTTCAGTACCAAAATTGCCGGCCTTCGCCCCCCACTCACAGAACTTCCTGAGATTGTCACCAACCTTCACGCCATCATGGGGTATTTTGTATATATCAAGGTAATAATCATTGTAGCACAGGACGTTCAGTTTTTCGTCAACCATGCAAATACCCTGATCGAGGTTTTCAAGCACTGTTTCCAGAATTTGCGTTTGCTTTTTCAGTTTAAGGGCATTCAATCGTAACTCTGTAATATCGGTGTGGGTAATAACCGACCCACCGTTCGGCAGCCCCTTGCTGACGGTTCTGATAATACGACCGGAGGGTGTTTTACGATGCAGGGCAGATTGTTTACCCGGGGCAAACTGGGCCATGATATCCTTGGTATATAATTCACCGTCTTCACTGCAATAGCCGTGTTCAACAACATGTTCGACCAATAGGCGCCGTGGTTGACCTTTATCAAAAAGTCTGGCTGGAACTTCAAGCAGTTCCCAGCAGCGGGGATTGGCCAGAACGACCCGGTCATCCTTGTCGTAGGCGACAACGCCTTTATCCATCGACAGGACGATGTCTTTATAGGCATCGGGAATTTCCTGATTTGTTTGAGCAGCGGGCGGTGTTGCAGGTCGCACTGCCTTGAAAACCAGTTTAGGCTTTTTTGCTTCAACCTTCGGCCGTGGATTGGCAACAGGGTTGGAGCGGGTCGCTAACGACAGGATAAGCAAAGACAGGGAGAGCAGAGTGTTTTCAAGCTGTTGAATTTTCTGATCTGAACCTTGCCCGTGATTATCACTGGCTTCATCTATACGATGGAAAAGTGATCTGGCCGCCAGGCTGGATAGGCTGTTGAGAATTTCTGCAGAATTTTTTCTTTGGTCTGCATCTCTGGACAGAAGGGTTTTTGAGGTTGAAATAAAGCGGCGGATATCGCTGCCGAGCTGGTCATCGTCTTCAGCCGAACTTGCATCACCTGTGTAAATCTGGTGATGTTCAAGCCGCAGCAGGATTTGCTGAATTTTATCGAGACTGTCTGCGGTTTCCCGGGCACCGGTGGCCTCCACATAACAATGGGCACTCAAAGCAAGTTGGCGCGAAATATCAAGCAATGATGTTGAAGAGGATTGCGAATTTGGCAACATCAATAATTCTTCAGTTTAAATCGAGTGAGTGACAATAAAATCAACGTCTCATTCAATAAAACTATATGGTTTATGGTTAACCCATCCTTAATAGCTACAGGCAACAACACGAAAAACGATACTCATGCTCTGTTAATACCAGGCCTTGAATTCAACCAAATTGTCCGCTTTTTAGAGAAATTCTTCAATCCAGCGCTGATATTCCGCATCCCTGGTGACTTTTCTCATCAACTCAGCCGATGCCAGCCCGTCAATTTCTGCTGGTGCCGTTCCCTATCTCAAAGCCGCCAGAGTGTCATAAACCGCCTGAACCGAGGCTTTGATGGGGTGATGGCCCTGCAAACATATACGAACGCCGTTAGCAGACAAAAAGTCCAGGTCTGAAAATCCAGCCAGCATAAGGGGGATGTTAATCTCCGAGTTGAGTAATTCAATCTGCTGGTGATTTTTCAACCCCAGCATGAAAAGCGCATCAACGCCTGCGGCTTCATAAGCCTTTGCGCGCTCCAGCGCATCTTGTGAACTGCTTATGCCAAAGGCACTTGTGCGTCCGATGATCACAAGGTTGGGGTCAACTCGCGCCTCAAGAGCCGCACGCATTTTGCCAACCCCTTCTTCCACAGACAAAAGCCGGGTTGAATTTTGTGAGCCATGGACAATCGGCAGGTCCGTGTCTTCAATGGTCAGCGCAGATATGCCGGCAGCTTCGAGCTCTTCGACACAGCGCATAACATTGAGGGCATTGCCATATCCATGATCAGCATCAACAACGAGGGGAAGTTCAGCACTTCGGCAAATCCGCCTGCCCTGATCTGCAAATTCACTTAAGGTTAAAACGATATGGTCGGGTGCGCCCAACACTGTCAGGGAGGCAACAGAGCCTGCAAACATTGCCATTTCAAACCCGAGATCTTCGGCAATGCGGACCGACATCGGATCAAACACGGAAGCGGGATGATAGCATTTTTCGCCCGACAGAAGTTCACGCAAGTATTCACGTCGCCTGGTCCAACGCATGATATTCCTCAAAAGTTAGTTTACATTCTCGTTTGCCGAAACCTTTGCACCCAGCATATCGGGGACCTGCTCGGGAGCCATTGAGCCTATGGCCAACATCTCGATAAACGGGACCGGTGCTTTGGGGTTTGCATCTACAGCCAGCTTGCCGGGGTTTTCCAGAAAGGCGCGCAAGGCCGTCTTCACTTTTTCCATAAACGGGGTTCCGCTTAGAGGCCCTGTCTGTAACTCAACCATTTGCACAATTGATGCGCGAATTTCTTCAGGTGTTTTGTTCTGCTCTTTGGCGAAATATTGAATAAGCCCGGATACAAGGACCGCATCTTCAGCAAGAAAATTCAGGTTTTTGAAGGCCAGGGTTGCCATTGCCTGCATAATGTTTTGCGGGTCTTCAATTACCGAGCGCGGGAATCCCGTCAATCCGGCTTTAAGTGTTATCTTTAAACCCTTATCAAGTGAGACATCGGCATTTTCCAATGTCAGGCTTTCGCTTGCTTCGTCCCACTTCAAGGCGAACCTGGCGGCAATTTACAACACATCATACCCCAGAGCCTGCAATATTAATTCCGTTCTGGCATCTTCAATAAAGGCCACGGGGAACTTTAAATTCTCAACGACAATTTTGATGCCCGTTGGAATGGCACCGATAAATCCTGATTGCAGCAGGCGAAACAGATCAAGAGACAGTGCCGGTTTCTTTTTGTCATCAATCAACAGGTTTGAAATTTCTATTTTACCGATTTTGGGGCCCAGTGCTGTTGCTGCAAATGGTTTGCCAGACGAGTCCTGTTCAAACGCGGCCACAATATCCTCATTTGAAGGGAACGCCACGTCACCAATTGTTGCGTTTTCAAGGCTCAGCTTTTCACCATCGTTTCCATTGACATCAATACCTTTGAGGGCGGTTTTCTCGAGCCCCTGGTTAGACAGGTTTTTGATAATAAATTCAGCCATGCTGGCAGTGACATTTTGCGGGCCGCTTCCCTGGAGTTTGGAAACCGATAATTCATCCAAGGCAAACCCGCGGATAAAATCCAGTGAAATAGCAAGCATTTCCTTATCTTCAATTTCCTCACCAAGTGCGAGACGGTCCAGCGCTGCCAGCAAAGAACGCTTTCCCGGTCGCACTTTCAGGCCGTCGATCCGGTAATTTTCCATCGAGATGTTTACGGGTCCAACAGCGATCTCCATGTTTGACAACGAGGCTTCGGCAACGATGGTCCTGTATTCAGCATCAGGCCCCTTGCCCTGGCCGTTCAATGCATCAACCATGGGGCGCACATCGACACCACGCTGGATTACCTCACCATAAGAAGTTTCCATTCTGTCAAATGGAACATCATTGGTTTTTTCGGGAAGCGTGATGGTTTGCTTGTAGGATGCCATCCGCATTTCTTCAAATTGACCAGTTTGCAAACCCTGTATCGACAGATCGTTATATTCAGCACGGAAGCCTTCCTCACCGTTCACAGCCTGGATTATCAACACCTGATCGATGTTGAATTTTTTGACTATGGTTTTGAGAAACAGATCGTAATAATGGAGATAACGTGAGATCGGCCGCGTTGGATCTTCCGGCATCGGGGTAACCCGGGGATAAAACATTTCCCGGGCTTTTATGCCCTTTATTGTACCCGCCAGGGAGAAAGTATCGCCCTTTTTATCGCGCCCGCTTATTTTTAACAGCACGTCTTCCGGCACGGTATATTGTTTGGCGCTGAAGCCTTCAGCCTCCTCCTTTAACCCGACAATTACGATTTGAGAAGTTGTCAGACTGATATCGTACGGGGGGACATTTTCTATGGAAAAATCAAGACGCCAGTCAATCTGCGGATTTTCTATGGTGACAGTATCGCTGATTGCATCAAACTTTAAGGCTTTGTAGCTGGCAGTGGTTGCGCCGGCATCCTTCAGACTCTGAAACCAGCTGGCAACGGCCTGTTCTTGCGGCGAGGCAGGTCCGGGTAATAAAAACCGAAAAACGGCCAGCCCCAATAAAACAAGAGCCAGCGCTAAAAAAAGCCACTTTTTTGCCATTTCTATGGTTGCCGATACACTTTAAATTTCCCCCCACGATGTCATAATTTCTTTTAACCCTTTACCGGGAATAAAATTAATGTAATAGCATCTCACGATCGTTCTTTAAAAAGAACTTTTGTACTTTTTATAATACGTAACAGAATATGCTGTTGATCATGTTGTCTTTTGATTTCAAGTCAAGGCGTAAATAAGACTGATCGTGAAAATTATGATTTCAGAAAAAATCTCCCATCTCAAAAGACTGGAAGCAGAGAGCATCCATATTTTCCGCGAAGTGGCGGCCGAGTTTCAACGCCCGGCACTATTGTATTCAATTGGCAAGGATTCCTCGGTTCTGCTGCATCTGGCGCGCAAGGCATTTTTTCCAGCCAGGCCCCCCTTCCCGCTTATTCATGTGGATACCACCTGGAAGTTTACCGAGATGATTGCCTTTCGCGATGAGACCATAAGAAACCTCGATCTTGATTTGATCGTTCACACCAACGATCAGGGGCGCAAAGACAATATTAATCCCTTCGATCATGGTTCATCGAATTATACAGACATTATGAAAACCCAGGCGCTGAGACAGGTGCTGGACAGCCATAATATTGATGCCGCCATTGGCGGGGCGCGGCGGGATGAAGAAAAATCCCGGGCCAAGGAGCGCATTTTTTCCCACCGTTCACCATCACACCGGTGGGATCCGAAAAGCCAGCGGCCGGAATTGTGGTCTTTGTATAATACCAGATTGGGCGAAAACGAAAGCATGCGGATCTTTCCGTTATCCAACTGGACCGAGATGGATATCTGGACATATATTCATGCGCAGAATATACCCATTGTACCACTTTATTTTGCCAGACCACGGCCGGTTGTGAAACGTCATGGTGTATGGATTATGGTGGATGATGAGCGGTTGCCGCTTGAAAAAAATGAAGTGCCGGAAATGAAATCTGTCCGTTTTAGAACTCTTGGGTGTTATCCTCTTACCGGCGCCATGGAGTCCACTGCCGCCAATTTGGAAGATATCATCCTCGAGATGGCCGGCAGTACAATTTCCGAGCGCCAGTCCCGGCTTATTGACAATGATCAGGCGGCCTCAATGGAAAAGAAAAAGCAGGAGGGTTACTTTTAATGTCTGCTGGTTCCAACCCGCCTAAATCCGTCGCAGAATTCATCGCCACCGAGAGTTCAAAAAGCCTGTTACGCTTTATCACCTGCGGCAGTGTTGATGACGGCAAGTCAACCTTGATTGGACGCCTGTTATATGATGCCCGGCTGATCCATGAGGATCAATTGAAAGCCCTGAGTGAAGACAGTAAAAACAGCAATGCCAGTAATGGAGAAATTGATTTTTCCCTGTTGCTGGATGGACTGAGCGCGGAGCGTGAGCAAGGCATCACCATAGATGTGGCCTATCGTTATTTTTCGACCGGCGGACGCAAATTTATCGTTGCCGACACGCCCGGCCACGAACAATACACCCGCAATATGGTAACGGCAGCATCGAGCGCTGATCTCGCAATTTTGCTGGTAGATGCGCGCAAAGGCATTCTTAGTCAAACCAGGCGTCATGCCTACCTTTTATCTGTAATGGCCATCAAACACATTGTTCTTGTGATTAATAAAATAGATCTGGAGGAATATTCAGAAAAGGTGTTTGAAGCCATTGACCGCGATTTCAGAGAATTTGCCGAGCCGCTTGGTTTCACGACACTCAAATCCATACCAACGTCGGCCCTCAAAGGCGATAACGTCACCGAAACAAGCACCAGCATGGAGTGGTACAAGGGGCCTGCCCTGTTGCCGTATCTGGAGGAGATTGAAATTACTCAGACCGGGTTTGACTCTCTGCGCTTTCCAGTCCAGCGGGTTAACCGCGCCGGTTCAGATTTTCGCGGGTTTTCGGGAACTGTTCGCGGTGGCTCGATTTCAACGGGTGATGAAATTATGGTCACCTCATCTTTGAAAAAGAGCCGGGTGGCGAAAATTGTCACCATGGATGGCAACCTGGAAAAAGCTGTCACCGGTGATGCTGTCACACTGATTTTGGAAGATCAGATCGACATCAGCCGCGGTGATATGCTGGCAAGCCCGGGAGATTTGCCGCACAGCAGTGACCAGTTCCAGGCCAAGCTGGTGTGGATGCACCAAGAGGCTTTGTTGATCGGGCGATCCTATCAACTCAAAATCGGAACCCAGGTCTGCAATGTTCAGATCACCGATATCAGGCACGTTGTAAACGTCAATACGCTCGAACACCTGGCCGCGCGGGTGGTGGAAATCAATGAAATCGCCAGTTGTAATTTTTCCACATCAAAACCGATTTTCTTTGATGCCTATAGCGACAACCGGGCAACGGGTTCGTTCATCCTGATCGATCGTCTTACCAATACCACCGTTGGTGCCGGTATGATTGATTTCAGCCTGCGCCGGGCCGATAATCTGTCGTGGCAATCGTTTGACACCGACGCCAGCGCGCGCGCCAGCATGAAGGGGCAGGTGCCAAAAATCCTGTGGTTCGTCGGACTTTCAGCTTCGGGCAAATCGACCATTGTCGATATCATCGACCGCAAACTTATCGCCAGAGGCGTACATACCTATATTCTTGATGGTGATAATGTGCGCCACGGCCTCAACCGGGATCTGGGCTTTACCGATGCTGACCGGGTTGAGAATATTCGCCGCGTCGCTGAAGTCGCCCGATTGATGGCAGATGCCGGGCTGGTGGTTCTTGCCTCCTTCATTTCGCCATTTACACGCGAACGTAAGCTGGCGCGTGAAATTGCCGGTGATTTCGATTTTCACGAGGTCTTTGTCGACACCCCGCTGGAGATTTGTGAAGCGCGTGATCCCAAGGGTCTTTATGCCAAAGCACGCAACGGTGACCTGGCCAATTTCACCGGAATAAGTTCACCGTTTGAAGCACCCGATGCCCCGGACCTGTGTCTGCCCGGTGCTGACAGATCCGCAGAAGAACTCGCCGACATGGTGATTGAAAAATTCAAACTGTGATTTAACGGCCCTTGAACTGCGGTGGCCGTTTTTCGAGGAATGCAGTTCTGCCTTCTATATAATCCTCAGATGCGAAGGCTGCATCAACCAGTTGCCGGCATTTTTCAAGATCGCGGTCACCTTCATCCATACCAATGGTTGAAATAATGAATTTCATCGATTTAACCGTCAGCGGGGCGTTGGCGGCTATTGTTCCGGCGTAATTGACTACAAATTCCTCAAGTTCTTCCGCCGCCATCACTTTTTGTACGATACCGGTTGTTATCGCCTCGTGGCTATCGAGGATACGACCGGTAAAAGTTATGTCACAGGCGACACCTGCACCGACAGCTTCGACCAGGCGTTTGAGACCATAATAGGGATATCCCAGACCGAGCTTGGCCGCTGGCAGGCCAAATTTTGACTTTTCGGAACAAAAGCGCAAATCACAACACAAGGCCAAAGCAATGCCGCCGCCGATACAATAGCCGTTGATCATGGCGATTGTCGGTTTGGGAACAGCGGCAATATAATTGTAGACCTCTTTCACGCGGGCATTGTAGTGGAGAACAGCTTCATGGCTGCCGCGCTCTTTATCGAATTTGGAAATATCCGCGCCTGACACAAAGGCCTTGCCGCCAGCACCGGTAATGACAATGACACGAACGTCGTCATCAGCAACAAATTGCTGAAGAACCTCTTCCACACCATCCCACATTTCCAGAGAAACCGCGTTGTGACGCTCAGGGTTGTTGAACGTCAGATAGCCGATATTATCAGCTTTCCTCGAAAGAATTTTTTCCATAGTCTAATCTGTCTCCTGTCAATTTGTTTACGATCAAAACAATGCGAGCCCGATATGAAGAAGAAAGAACCAATAAATCCACCGCCCTTGTTATCCTAACTCCTCGCACCGTCCCGACCTTGAGCCGGGACCTTTTTGTTAGTGTTCATCGGAAATGTCTGCACAAACATCGCACCATCCCGGATTAACTCCTTCGATCAACTTATCTTTCCAAGCCCGGTGCCAACGCTTCATGCGGCGTTCACGATGTAGCGCATCAACCGCATTTTCGTACCGTTCGAAATACACAAGTGTCTTGATTGCATACCTGCTTGTATGACCCGACGCCACTCCGGAACGATGCTGCTCTATTCGATTACGCAAATCTCGCGCAGAGCCGATGTAAATTGCTCCGTGTGGCCGATTAGCAAGGATGTAAACGAAGTGGCTCATCCGGTTCCTTTAATTCGGTCCCGGCTCAAGGCCGGGACGGTGCGGTGAGGGTAACAATGGCCTTACCTTTTAAGGCAAAAAAGTATTTTAATTTCTCCTAAATAACATTGCGGTTTCTAAAATCATCTATCTGATCATCCGAAATACCCAGTTCTGACAGTATCTCGTCTGTCTGCTCACCTCGTTCGGGCGGGCCGACGGTAAAATCGCTGGGGGTGCGGGATAGTTGCACCGGTTGGGCTATCATTTTGGTATCGCCAAAAACCTGGGTTGAAATGTCTTTGGCAAGGCCGAGGTGCTCAACCTGGGGGTCGGAAAAAACGCCCGCCATGTCATGAATAGGACCGGCGGGAATTCCGGCTTGAGAAAACAACTCGACCCAGTGGTCGCTGGTTTTTGTCGAAATCACTGCGGCAATTTCCCGATTGAGCTGATCGCGATTTTCGGATCGTTTGGGACTGTCGGCAAAGCGCGCATCCTGCGCCCAGATTTGTTTGCCCATAACCTCGCAAAATCTCTGCCAGATTATTTCACCGGCAACAGCAATGTTGATGTGGCCATTGCTGGTGGCAAAAACGCCGGTGGGGATGGATGTGGGGTGGTTGTTGCCCGCCTGTTGAGGAACCTCACCACTCATCACATAGCGTGCGGCCTGAAAATCCAGCATGAAAACCTGCGCTTCGAGCAGGGAGGACTGCACCCACTGGCCCTTGCCTGACGTATGGCGCTCAAGCAGGGCGGTTAGAATACCCATGGCACAAAACAGACCGGCGCATAGATCAGCTACCGGGATGCCGACGCGCATGGGCCCTTCACCGGGGGCGCCGGTAATTGACATAAGCCCGCCCATGCCCTGGGCAATCTGATCAAATCCGGGGCGATTGGCGTAAGGTCCGGTTTGCCCGAAACCCGATATGCTGCCGAGGATAATCCGGGGATTGCGAGCGCACAGGCTTTCATAATCCAGCCCCAGGCGATGCTTGACATCGGGCCTGAAATTTTCAACCACAACATCAGCGGTTTCAACCAGCTTCATCAGGATTTCAAGTCCGTCAGCTTCCTTCAGATTCAAGGTGAGTGAGCGTTTGTTACGGTGCAGGTTCTGGAAATCGCTGGTATGGCGCGGCGCACCAAGGGCACCGTCTGGTTCAAGGGCTTCGGGAACTTCAATTTTAATAACATCAGCGCCCCAGTCTGCCAATTGGCGCACACACGTCGGCCCTGATCTTACCCGGGTTAAATCAAGAACCCGAATTCCTGCCAATGCTTTTGATGCCGGTTTAAAACTCATGATTGATGCCTTTTTTTTAAATGCTTTCAAGCACAATAACCCCTAAGTGGTCTGAACCTCAATTACTGGTTTGATGATGGGTGACAATTGATGTGGGAAGCGATATACGAGCGGGCATGGCTCCACCTTTATTGACGTTACAGGACATTCATCTGACATTTGGCGGCACTCCTTTGCTTGAAGGGGCTGAGCTTACTATTTTTGAGCAGGAACGCTTATGTCTGGTCGGGCGCAATGGCTCTGGCAAATCAACGCTTCTGAAGATAGTCGCCGGACTGGTTGAAGCTGACGACGGCAGGCGCTTTGTGCAACCGGGGACAACAGTCCGCTACCTGCCGCAGGAACCCGATTTTTCCGGGTTTGCAAATGCTCTGGAATATGTGGAAGCGGGTCTCGGTCCCGGTGACGACAGCTACCGGGCGCAATATCTGCTGCAACAACTCGGCCTTGCGGGTACGGAGGAACTCGACCGGCTTTCCGGCGGTGAAGGCCGCCGGGTGGCACTGGCCCGGGCGATGGCGCCGGCACCTGATATTCTTTTGCTGGATGAACCTACCAACCATCTTGATCTGCCGGTGATTGAATGGCTGGAAAAAGAATTTAAAGAAATGCGCTCGGCGATGATACTGATCAGCCATGACCGGCGCTTTCTGGAAAACCTGTCGCGCGGTACAGTCTGGCTTGATCGCGGAAAAACCCGGCAACTGGCGCAAGGCTTTGGCAAGTTTGAAGCCTGGCGCGATGAGTTGCTGGAGCAAGAAGATAGTGACGCCCATAAACTCGATCGCAAAATCAAGCGTGAAGAACACTGGATCATTCACGGGGTAACGGCACGGCGCAAACGCAATGTCAGGCGGGTGAAAGAACTGGCTGTATTGCGCTCAGACCGGATGAAGTCACGCGCCGAACAGATACGGGTTAAAGCCAATGTGGCGATGGTGGCCCACGAGGGCGGATCATCGGGCAAAATCGTTATTGAAGCCAAAAATATTTCCAAATCATATGGCCCACGCACCATTATCAATGATTTTTCCATCAAGATTACCCGTGGCGACCGCATTGGTATTGTCGGACCCAACGGGTCGGGTAAAACCACATTGCTAAACATTATCGCCGGGCTCAAACCTTGCGATGCAGGCTCAACAAAAATTGGCACCAACGTTGAAATGCTGACACTTGATCAGGCGCGTGAAAGCCTTGATCCAAATCTCAGCCTGCGTGATGCTTTAACCGGCGGTGGCTCTGACATGATTATTCTGCCTGATGGTCCCAAGCACGTCATCGGCTACATGAAAGATTTTCTGTTTCAGCCCGAACAGGCGCGTACCGTCATTTCCAAACTATCGGGCGGTGAGCGTGGCCGCCTGATGCTGGCACGCGCCTTGGCCAAACCATCAAACCTGTTGATGCTGGATGAGCCCACCAATGATCTCGATCTTGAAACGCTAGATTTGTTGCAGGAGATGCTTTCGGATTATACCGGCACCGTCATTCTGGTGAGCCATGATCGCGACTTTCTCGACCGGGTGGTAACCTCGGTCATCTATGGTGCCGGGGATGGCCAATGGACGGAATATGCCGGTGGTTATAGCGATATGGTGCGCCAGCGCGGTAAAATTGCAAAGCCGGCAAAATCCCGGACAACGCCAAAACCAAACTCTTCTTCCACAACCAGTTTGCCATCGTCAAAACGCAAGCTGTCGTTTAAGGAAAAACACGCGCTTGAAACCCTGCCCGGCAGAATTGCCGAGCTTGAAGCAACGATTGTTGCGGGCAATGAAAAACTTAATGATGGTGACTTCTTCGGCCGTGACCCTTCCGGCTTTCAACAGGTCGTCGATAATTTAAGCACCGCGCGACAGAAGCTGGAGGAACTGGAACAGCAATGGCTCGAACTTGAGATGCTGCGCGAGGAACTGGGGGCCCCATTGTGACTGAAATCTATGTAGATGCCGATGCCTGTCCGGTTAAACCTGAGATCTACCGCGTCGCCGAACGCCACAATCTTATTGTCCATGTGGTGTCAAACTCAGGCATGCGCATTGAGCGCAATCCGCTTATTCGCCAGGTCGTGGTCGCTGACGGGCCGGACGAAGCGGATAACTGGATTGCGGATAATATCACCGACAGGGACATCGCCATTACCGCCGATATCCCGCTGGCTGACAGATGTCTGAAAAAAAACGCTCAGGTGATCGGACCCACAGGAAAACCCTTTACCCAGGCATCCATCGGCATGGCACTGGCGATGCGAAATCTGATGAGTGATCTGCGCGAAACCAGTGATCTGAAAAGCTACAACAAGGCGTTTAGCAAAAGAGACCGATCGGACTTTTTGCAGGCACTGGAACAGGCCATTCAGGATATCCGCCGTAGAGGTTAAAGCGCATCGCCATTGATTGATTGCAATATGCTCTATGAGGCCTTCCAGTCTGGCAGTCGTTTTTCTTCGATTGCATGGCACGCTACGTTACTTCCCGACACCGAGGACGCGACAGGGATTTCTGATTTACACCTGCCAGTTGCAAACGGGCAGCGCGGATGGAAGGTGCAGCCTGATGGCGGGTTAATCGGGCTGGGAACTTCACCGCCAACCTGGGAGCGTTTGGTGCCGATATTGGTGAGATCGGGGATCGAATCCAGTAACATTCTGGTATAGGGATGCTGCGGATTGCTGAACAGGGTGTCTGTATCGGCCCACTCCACCAGGCGGCCAAGATACATGACGCCGACCTTGGTTGAAATGTGATTGACCACTGCGAGATCATGAGAAATGAACAGATACGTCAGACCCATTCTTTGTTGCAGATCGACCATGAGGTTGAGGATTTGTGCCTGCACAGAAACATCCAGTGCCGACGTAGGTTCATCACAGACCAGAAATTCCGGCTCACCGGCTAAAGCACGTGCAATCGATATCCGCTGACGCTGGCCGCCGGAAAATTCATGCGGGTATTTCTTTGCATCTTCACCCGACAGGCCGACCTGGGACAGGAGCTCTATTACTCTTTGTGTAATTTCCTGTTTGGTCGAAGCTGTACCCTCGGGGATGGCTTCAGCAACAATTTCACGCACTCGCCAGCGCGGGTTGAGGGAGGCATGGGGATCTTGAAAAATCATCTGCATCCGGTCTTTGTCGTCAAGGCCGCCATCATCGGCATATTCAAAACCAATCGTTCCAGACGTAGCTTTATACAAGCCGACGATTGCGCGGGCGACGGTGGATTTTCCGCAACCGGATTCGCCCACAAGCCCAAATGTTTCGCCCCGGTTGATGGTAAAATCAAGGCCATCAACCGCATGCACATACTTGCGCCCGGTGCGCTCCAGCAATCGCGTTAACAGCGGTGGGGAAACATCAAAATATTGTTTTAATCCCTCAACCTGCAACAGCATGTTTGTTGATTGTGACGCTGTATTCGAAACAGTTGATTTCTGTGTTTTTCTTAATTCATGGGCGGGTGATTTTCCCTTGCCTTGTTCTTCATCATAAAGCCAGCAGGCCACCTCGCTGTTACCGGTTTTGATTAATTCTGGTCGTTCTATAGCGCAATGTGCGAAAGCTGAGGGACAACGCGGATGGAACCGGCAACCTGAAGGCAAGGCGTTCAATCGCGGCATCGAGCCATCAATCTGGGTCAGTCTTTCAATATCCTCACCAATAGCTGGGATTGACCCCATCAACCCGACCGTATAGGGCAGTTTGGGGTGTTGAATGATATCGGCAACGGGTCCTATTTCACCTATGCGTCCGGCATACATGACAGCGACGCGGTCAGCGGTTTCGGCAATCACTCCCATATCGTGGGTGACCAGCATAATGGCGGTATCATATTGCGAGCACAGACCTTTTAGCAGATTGATAATCTGGGCCTGAATAGAAACATCAAGAGCGGTGGTCGGCTCATCGGCGATGATCAATTTGGGGTCCGCACACAAAGCCAGGGCGATAACGACGCGCTGGCGCATGCCACCGGAAAACTGATGCGGGTAATGATCTATGCGTTCTTCAGCACTGGGGATCCCCACTTCTTTCAATAATTCCAGCGCCCGTGTACGCGCCTGTTTTTGACTAAGCGTCAGATGGGTGACAATGGTGTCGATGATCTGGCGACCCACGGTGTGCAGGGGATTGAGACTGGTCAAAGGGTCTTGAAAAATTGCACCGATGTGTCGTCCGCGGATTTTGCGGATTTCTGCATTGGACAGATTATCAATGCGCTTGCCGTCAAAAATTATCTCACCACCGGCAATACGCCCTGGAGGTTCAATAAGCCCGATTATGGCAGCGCCGGTCATGGATTTACCCGCACCAGATTCTCCCACCACACCGAGAACTTCGCCCGAGTTGATGTGAAATGAAATATCATCGACGGCAACGAGTGTTGCCTCACGGGTGGGAAATTCGACCCGAAGATTGCGTACTTCCAGCAGGGGTGTGTCAGTCATTTATCCCTACCGCAATTTCGGGTTGAGGGCATCGCGCAACCAATCGCCCAGTAAGTTTACTGACAACCCCATTATGGCCAGTGCGCCGCCGGGGAAAATCGTGATCCACCATTCGCCGGAAAACAGAAAATCATTGCCGATGCGAATCAAGGTTCCCAATGACGGTTGTGTTGGCGGCACGCCGACGCCCAGGAATGACAAGGTTGCCTCTGTAACGATCGCCAGTGCCAGCATGATGGTGGCAATCACCAGTACCGGCCCCATGACATTGGGCAACAGGTGACGGAACATAATATACAAAGAGCTTTTGCCGGTCACTCTGGCGGCCTGAATGTATTCCTTGTTTTTTTCAACCATGGTGGTTGAACGCACGGTGCGGGCAAATTGCACCCAATAAGCCAGAGATATGGCCGCAATCACCACAAAGAAGGAAATATTGCCATGAGCACCTGGGCCGAGAATTGAGCGGATGGTGCCATCAATCAACAGGGCGATTAAAATGTCCGGGAAACTCAGTTGAATTTCGGCCACACGCATGATGAATGCATCGGTACGACCACCGACATAGCCGCTGACAAGGCCAAGGGTGACGCCAATTGTTGCGGCAAAAAAGACACTTGCCAGACCAACGCCCAAAGAGATGCGTGAGCCATGGATGATGGTGGATAATACATCGCGACCGATATTATCGGTGCCCAGCAAAAAGCGCGCATCACCACCTTCCATCCACGCCGGCGGTAAAAAAGCATCCATTATGCTGACGCTGGAAAGATCGTAAGGGTCGTGCGGGGCAACCCACGGGGCAAAAAGCGCTGCCAGCACAAACAGGGCCGAGATAATTCCCGCTACCACCGTTATTTTAGACGACCTGAAGGAAAAGGCTATATCACTTTGCCAGATGCGCTGAAACAGGCTCGGGGCTTTGGTTGAGGGTGATGTATCGCTCATTTTAATCTCCCTGCTTGACGCGCAGGCGCGGGTCGACAAAATAATACAGCAGGTCAACAATCAGATTGATGATGACAAAGAACATGGCAATAAGCAGAAGATACGTGGACATCACCGGGATATCGACTTCGTTGATAGCCTGAATAAACATCAGGCCCAGACCCGGCCATTGAAACACTGTTTCGGTAATTATAGCGAAAGCAATAATCGAGCCTAATTGCAAACCGGTGATGGTAATGACCGGTACCAGCGTGTTCATCAAGGCGTAAGAGAAATTGACCATACGGTCGCTAAGTCCGCGGGCACGGGCAAATTTTATATAATCAGCACGCAAGACTTCCAGCATCTCCGAACGCACCAGCCGCATAATCAGGGTCATCTGAAACAGGGCAAGCGTGATTGACGGCATGATCAGGGCTTTTAATCCGCTGGCAGTGAGAAACCCGGTACTCCAGAAACCAAGCTGCACCACCTCACCACGGCCAAACGAGGGCAGGACATTGAAATTAACGGCAAAGATAAAAATCAGCATGATGCCAATCAGAAACGTCGGCAGTGACACACCAACAAGGGATGCTGATAACATAAAGTGTGAAAGCCATGATTTTCGATGTAAGGCAGTGTAAATACCCGCAGGAATACCAATCAGCAGGGCCAGCAGGGCAGATACCAAACTTAACTCAAGTGTGGCTGGCAGGCGTTCGGCGATAATATCACCCACTTTACGTTTCTGCTGGTAGGAAATGCCAAATTCAAACTGGCTGGCGCGCTCAATGAAACGAAAAAACTGTACCGGCATGGGGTCGTTGAGGCCCAGAGATTCACGCAATTGCTCACGTTTTTCATCAGACGTCTGAATGCCAACCAGATTGTTGATCGGATCACCAACATAGGTAAACAGTGAAAAGGCTACCAGAGAGACGCCAATCATCACGATTAAGGATTGAAGTATTCGGCTTAAAACAAATGACAGCATTACCGTCCCTAGAGCAAGACCTGTTTATATTGAATATTTGGCAGGTCGATTAAGTCCCTCCCCCTTGTGGGGAGAGGTTGGGGTGGGGGTCAACAAATTAAATTTCGTACAAATTGGTGATCAGCAGCGCGATTGAGAATGCGCTGGGCGCATTATTAATTCTTTCAACCCCCACCCTCAATCCCTCCCCACAAGGGGGAGGGAAGTTTTTTGTATAACTGGACAATCAGTTTACCAAGTCCCGGAGTTTTATTCCGGGTACTCAATTTTTGAGGTGGGTTATTTGATGTTGATATACCAGTAATTCAGAGCATTGTCTCCGCGTTGTTTGAGAGTAACGCCTTTGCGCACGCCCCAGGACAGGGGTTGCTGGTGCAGGGGAATGTAGCCGATATCATCTTTGACGATTTTCAAAGCTTCGGAGATCATGGCCTGACGTTTTTTAGGATCGATTTCTGATCCGATCATTCCTGATAGTTCTGTCACTCTGGGGTTGCCGTAGCCACCGCCATTCCAGGCAAGTCCGCCATCTTTCGGCGGCACCATCAAATGAGCGATAACACTACCAACATCCTGATCATCAGCCGTCCAGCCGAGCAGGTACATGGAGATGTCATGTTTTTTCAGTTTCTGGAAAAACTTGCTCTTGGGCTGAGCCAGCAGGGTCATTTTAATGCCCGCCTTGGCGACCATTGCAGTCACCGCCTGACAGATCTGCTCGTCATTGACATAGCGATTATTGGGGCAGTCGAGCTGGATTTCGAAGCCATCGGGATAACCGGCTTCGGCCAGAAGTGCTTTTGATTTTTCCGGGTCATAAGGCAGGCGATCATTCAGGGAAGCATCAAAGCCGCTCAATTCAGGCGCGACCAGAAGGCCCGCTGGAATAGAAGTGCCGCGCATAACTTTGCTCTTGATGGCTTCAATATCGATGGCCTGGTAAATCGCCTGGCGCACGCGCTTGTCCTTGAGCGGGTTTTTGCCTTTGATGTTTGAATACAACAGCTCATCGCGTTCCTGATCCATACCAAGGAAAATTGTCCGCACTTCAGGGCCCTGTAAAACAGTGGCAACGCCGGATGCATTAATGCGTTTCACATCCTGCACAGGTGCGGGGAACATCATATCGAGTTCACCGGACAGCAGAGCGGCTGTGCGGGTTGCGGCTGATCCAATCGGCGTCATAACAACGTCAGTGACATTGAAATTCTGATTGGCCAGATCCCACCAGTTCTTGTTGAGGGTGAGAACAGTTTTTACTCCGGGCTCACGACTGACCAGCTTGAAGGGACCGGTGCCGTTTGAATTAAGTGTGGCAAAATTTTCCTTCTTGTTGGCAAGGTCAACGGGATTTTCAGCACCATTGGCAACGGCCCATTCCTGGTCCATCATATAGAACGGGGCGATGGTATTGAGCAGGATCGGGTCGGGCTTTTTGGTGATGATGTCGACCGTATATTCGTCGACCTTTTTGGCTTCGACAATATTACCGGTAAAGCTGCCCATATCGGCACCTTCGGCCTTGCCGCGCTTGAACGAGAACACCACATCATCGGCATTAAAAGCATTGCCGTTATGAAACTTGACGCCCTGACGCAGCTTAAAACGCCAGGTGGTCGGGTTAATGGTTTTCCAGCTTACAGCAAGTGAGGGCTCGATTTTCAAATCAGCATTGTAGCGAACCAGTGGCTCGTATACATTCTGATTAAAAGCTGATGAAAAATTTTCTGCCAGTGCATAGGGGTCCATAGAGGCGACATCGCCCTGGAATGCAAATCTGAAGGTTTTCGCCTGAACGGCAACCGATGCCGTTGTCAGGCATAACGCAACAGCAAACGCGCCTATTAATCCTGTTCTTTTTTTCATATTTATGGCCCTCCCTGAGCCTTTATTGCTTTATCGGATAATAACAGTCTTAATTACCTATACAGAAGGCTATCCGAGCCCTAAATTAGAGTCAACCTGTGGAGTGAAGAGGATGAACTGTGAAAATCAGTGATATGAACTGGATGCAGATAGAGGCCTATCTCGCCAGCGACAACCGGGCAATTGTACCGCTCGGCAGCACCGAACAACACGCTTATTTGAGCCTGACAGTGGACTGCACGCTGGCTGAACGCGTCGCCCAGGAAGCCGCTGAGCCTTTAGGCATCCCGGTGTTTCCCACCGTTAATTACGGGCTTACGCCCTATTTCACCCACTATCCGGGTACCATCAGTTTGAAAATGAGCACATATTTGTCGCTTGTGGGCGATATTCTTGACAATCTCGCTCATAGTGGTTTCAAGCGCATTCTGCTGGTTAATGGCCATGGCGGCAATGCACCGGCGCACGCCTTTGCGCAGGAATGGATGCAGGAAAACCCCAATGTCTGCGTGCGCTTTCACAATTGGTGGGCGGCACCGCAAACAATGACAAAGGTGCGCAAGATTGACCCGGTTGCTTCACACGCATCATGGATGGAGAATTTCCCATGGACGCGGCTGGCAGACATCACGTTGCCACAGACACAAAAGCCAATGATTGATCTTGAGCATCTGCGCAGCCTCAATCCCGAACAGGTAAAAGACTACCTCGGCGATGGTAATTTTGGCGGTTATTATCAATTGTCAGATGACGATATGCTGGCCTTGTGGCAGATCGCGGTTGAGGAAACCCGCGAGATGATGGAGACAGGCTGGCCTGCCACATGAAGTCGTCACTATCCGATGCCCTGGTTATTTTAAAAAATATATTTGGTTTTGATGGCTTTCGACCAAATCAGGAGCAGGTGATTTCATGTCTGCTGGATGGCAAAGATGCATTGGCGGTGATGCCTACGGGGTCGGGTAAATCGCTGTGCTTTCAGGTGCCGACATTGATGCATGGCGGGGTGACCATTGTGGTGTCACCGCTGGTGGCGCTGATGGAAGATCAGGTTGCAGCCCTCAGGCTTGCCGGGGTTGAAGCTGAAACCATAAATTCGTCACGCTCTTACGGGGACAATGTGGCGAGCTGGAAACGGGTGGCGGCGGGACAATCACCGTTTTTATATCTGGCACCGGAGCGTTTGATGACCGAGCGCATGTTGCAGGCGTTGCAACGCCTGCCGGTAAAATTGATCGCCATTGATGAGGCCCATTGTATCTCACGCTGGGGACCATCGTTCAGACCGGATTATGAAGACCTTGGCCGCCTGGGCAACCTCTTTCCCGATGCACCGATTGCAGCTTTAACGGCAACTGCGGACGATGCCACGCGCCGCGATATTGTGGCCAGGCTGTTTCGCGACAATGGTGAAGTTTTCGTTTCCGGGTTTGACCGGCCCAACATCCGGCTGGCAGTGGAGATGCGCGGGCAATGGAAGCAGCAATTGCTTGATTTTGTTAAAGCGCGCCAAAATCAAAGCGGCATCATCTATTGCCTGTCGCGCAAAAAAACCGAAGAATGTGCCGAATTTCTCAGTAAAAACAATATCCGCACCTTGCCGTATCATGCCGGGATGGCAGCAAACGAACGTGGCGTTAATCAGGACATTTTCATGACTGAACCCGGCGTGGTGATGGCGGCAACAATCGCCTTTGGCATGGGCATTGACAAACCTGATGTACGCTACGTCTTCCACACCAACCTGCCCGCTACCATGGAAGCCTATTATCAGGAGATCGGCCGCGCCGGTCGCGATGGTGCGCCAGCTGATGCCTTTATGCTCTACGGCATGGATGACATTGCCGCACGTCGGCGTTTTATCGAGCAGGAAAACACCGATAGTGACCACCAGCGCCGCGAACACAAACGTCTTGATACGCTGATTGCCTTTTGTGAAAGCCCGCAATGCCGGCGCCAATCGCTGCTGTCTTACTTTGGCGATGAGACCAAACCGTGCGGCAATTGCGATGTGTGCCAGAACCCGCCCACTTTGATTGACGGGACACTCCTGGCACAGCAGTTAATGCAGGTGATTAACGACACCGGCCAGCGCTTTGGTGCAGTTCATCTGATTGATGTCATTCGTGGCATGGACACGGAAAAAATCCGCAGTTTCAATCATGATCGTTTGGCTGGATATGGTGTGGCCAAAGATATCAAGAAACCGGAATGGCAATCGATCATCCGGCAGTTGGTAGCAGCGGACTTTTTGAAGATAGATGTGGCGGGATTTGGCGGTTTAAGCCTGAATGAGAAGGGCTGGGACTTACTCAATGGCAAGGTGCAATTCTGGTATCGCCAGGATGTCATGCAACGCAAATCGAAACCCGCCAGAGCGGCAAAAACAGCCAGGCCGATGGCGGACTTATCAGAGCGCGACAACAACCTGCTCAATGCCCTGAAGCAATTGCGGCTGGGGCTTGCGCGCGACAGAAATGTTCCCGCCTTTGTCATCTTTCCCGATAAAACCCTGATTGATATGGCGATAAAACAGCCAGGAAATAAAATCGAATTTGCCGAAGTTCACGGTGTCGGAAAGTCAAAAATGGAAAAATTTTCAGAAGCGTTTTTGCAGGTAATTTCTGATTTTATGGAAGATGCCGCGTAAGACACAAAAGAGGAGTACCATACGGTGAAAAAACAATTCTTTGGAGGCTCTAAAGGGCGATGTACTGCGGTTCAGTATAATGGCCTCGTGTATGCGGTGGCAACCGATACCACTTCAGCAGGCAGCGTTGCGGAGCAAACAATTTCAGCTTTAAAATTTCTGGATAATTTACTCGAAGAAGCCGGAAGCGGCAAAAGCGGATTGTTGCAGGCGACAATCTATTTGACTGACATGTCGACCAAGGAAGAAATGGATGCGGTGTGGTGTGACTGGATCGGCGAAGAAGAAAACTGGCCGCAAAGGGCCTGTGTCGGTGCCGAGCTGGCCGGTAGAGACCTTATCGAAATCGTCGTGACGGCCAGAGTGATCTGAGCGGGGATAAAATTGTTGAAGGCGCCGGTTTCAACTCACGTTTGCGCCACTTCAACCTTAACCTCGTGCTCATCAAAAACCCCTCTAAACTCAGCGGCTGGCTCTTCGTCGGTTATCAGGATATCGACGTCAGAATAATCACAGACTTTGACCAGGCCGGAGCGGCCGAATTTTGTGTGGTCGGAGATGATCATGGCATTGTCGCCGCGTGATAATACAGTTGCCGCGAACTCGGCTTCATCGAGACGGTAATCCATCATGCCGTTTTCAATATCGACGGCGCCAATGGAGATGATGGCATGGCGCACTTTAAAGCGTTGAATGAATTCGATGGCGCTGGGTCCGAAGGCTGCGCCATTGTCGCCGTGCAATTCCCCCCCGGCCATGAACACAGTATCGCCATTGACCGTGGCCAATGTGCGGGCGATGTCAGACGAGTTGGTAACGATGGTAAGCCCGCGTTTTTTCAGCAACTCGCGCGCCAGTAAACTGGTGGTGGTGCCGGTGTCCATCATCACTGAATCGCCATCCTGTATGTGGCTTGCAGCCTGTCGCGCGATGGCTTTTTTGGCGGTCGCATTTTCACGCATCCGCCGCTCAAACGGAGCTTCGCCCATTTGATAGGGTAGCGCAACAGCACCGTGCATTTTCAAAATCTCACCAGTTTGCGCCAGAGGTTTGACATCGCGCCTGATGGTTTCAAGAGACACCGAAAGACGCCGGCTCAGCTCGATGATTGAGCACGTGCCGTCTTCGCGCAGGATGCGCAGGATTTCAGAATGTCGTTTAGAAAGCTGCATAATTCTGACACTGTAGTGGGTAAATCAGTCATATTACAAAGTGTTTTTTCTTTAAAACCACAAATACTCACATTTTTTAACGGTTTTGCTTGACAGCAACGGACGCAGGGGCAACACTTTTGCCAATAAAACAACCAAATTAAACTGCTGGACTTAATATTCTCAGGGAGGAATTTGATTATGAGATACAAAACCAGACTTTTAGGGGCGTTTACCGGGGTGCTGGCTCTGGCGGGTGCTGCTCTTGTGCCCTTTGGCGCTCAGGCCGGCACTGATTCAAAAGACCCGATAAAACTGACGCTGCATGACTGGACCGGACAGCTTGTCACCACCAAGATCATGGGTGAAGTGATGAAGAAAGCCGGTCTCAATATTTCCTATGTTCAGGCCGATTATATCGCCCAGTTTGCCGGTCTTAAATCCGGCGACCTAACGGTGGCGATGGAAATCTGGGAAACCACCGGTCGTGAAGCCATGGACAAGGCAACCGCCAGTGGCAAGGTTGTCAACATGGGCGAAACCGGCATGCAGGCGATCGAAGAATGGTGGTATCCATCCTACATGAAAGAACGCTGCCCCGGCCTGCCCGACTGGAAAGCGCTGAACAAGTGTGCAGAAAAATTCTCCGTTCCCGAAACGGCACCAAAAGGGCGTTATCTTGGTGGCCCGGTAACCTGGGGCGGGTTTGATGAAGAACGCGTTGAGGCTCTGGGGCTGGATTTTGAAGTCGTGCATGCAGGCACGGATGCCGCATTGTTTGCCGAGCTTGAAAGCGCTTATCAACGCAAGGCTCCTATTTTGCTGTGGGTCTATGCACCACATTGGGCGCCGGTAAAATTCGATGGCGAGTGGGTCGAGTTCCCCAAGTATGACGCCAAATGTTATTCCGATCCAAAATGGGGCAGCAATCCCAACCTGGCGTACGATTGCGGCAAGCCTCGCGGCCCGATCTGGAAAGTTGCGTGGTCTGGCCTCAAAGACAAATGGCCTACCGGTTATAAAGCTGTTCAAAACTTCAAAATCAGCAATGACGAAATGGGTGCCATGGTTTCGGCAGTCGATCTTGATGGCAAAAAACTTGACGATGTGGTCAATGCCTGGATGGACGCCAATACTGCCACCTGGCAGGCATGGATTAAGTAACACCTCTTTGACCATGGGAAATGCGGACAAGCATTTCCCATGGACTTTTCCCTTGATGTGACGAGGCGACATGTCAGAATTACCGGCTAAACTGGTATGTAAATCGTTATGGAAGATTTTCGGCTCTAACGCTGAGGGTTTTCTCAAATCAAACCCCGCCCCCGATGAAAATGTATTGCGCACTGCCGGTCTTATTGGCGCTGTGCGTGACATTAATCTTTCGGTTCATAATGGCGAAATTTTCGTCATTATGGGACTGTCAGGCTCCGGCAAATCAACGCTGGTGCGCTGCATGTCGCGGTTGATTGAACCGACTGCAGGACAAATCCTTTTTGACGGCCACGACCTGTTGAGTGCGGACACGCGCACCATGGTCGATATCCGGCGCCACAAGATGGGGATGGTGTTTCAGCATTTCGCCCTGCTGCCGCATTTGACCGTTCTGGGCAATGTGGCCTTTCCGCTTGAAGTGCAGGGCATGGAGCGTGGTGCGCGCGAGTTGCGGGCGCGTGAAGTGATTGAACTGGTGGGACTGGAGGGCCGCGAGGATTATTATCCGCGAGAATTATCCGGTGGCCAGCAGCAGCGTGTGGGCATCGCACGTTCATTGGCGGTCGAGCCGGAATTATGGTTTCTGGATGAACCGTTTTCAGCCCTTGATCCCCTCATCCGCCGCGAGATGCAGGATGAGTTTATGCGCATTCAAAGTGTGTTGCGTAAAACCATCGTCTTTATTACCCATGATTTTGACGAAGCCATCCGGTTGGCCGACCGCGTTGCCATTATGAAAGACGGTATCATTGATCAGATTGGCACGCCGGAACAACTGGTGATGCAACCGGCCACCGACTATGTGGCTGAATTTACCCGCGATGTCTCGCGGGCTAAAGTGTTGTCGGCGGGCGCTATTATGACGCCGATATCCGACGACACGTCGCAACATGATTTTGCCGGTGAGGTTATGGCTGCCACAAAAATAATTGATATTGCCGAAGCCTTGAAAGACGCTGCAAAACCTTTCGCGGTGATTGATGAGAACAACCGCAAAATTGGTATTTTGAGCCGTGAAGATGTTTTTGACGTCTTGGTAAAGAGTTAGTCACAATGTCAGGAACATCCGCACAACAAACCAAAATTCCTCTGTTGCCGGTGTGGGTGACAGTATTGGGAATCAGTTTCATCTTTACCGCTTTTGCCAAACCTTATGTACCGTGGGCATTCAAATTTCCCAGAGCGTGGCAGTGGCGGCTTAAAGACGATATTTCAAGGTTCATGGACTGGCTGGTGGATGAGGCCTCCTTCGGGATTTTCACGTTTACCGAATTTACCCGCGGTATTGCCTGGGTGGTCAACCTGCCTTACGAGGTCACCCACTCTTTATTGTCAACCGGGCTGCTTCAGGGTCAGGGCTCTGACGCCATTCAATTGCTGCCGCCGATCAGCTGGATTGCCATCATTGCCATCGCCATGGCGCTGGGGGCTTATGCGCGTGACTGGAAACTTGCAGCCCTTGCCGGAGCATGTTTTTTATATCTTTCGATCTTTGGCCAGTGGCAAAGTTCCATGGTCACCCTGTCGTCGATTGTGATTGCGGTTCCCTTCGGTGTTGGCGGCGGACTAATGCTGGGGTTGTTCGGCTATCGCTGGCGCTGGTTCGAAAAAATGATAACGCCGGTTCTCGACCTGATGCAGTCGGTGCCCATATTTGCCTATCTTGTTCCCATATTGTTTTTATTCGGCTTCGGGCCAGTGTCGGCGATTATCGCCACCATCATCTATGCCATGCCGCCGATGGTGCGCATCACCATTCTGGCCTTGCGCTCCCTGCCGCCCGATGTGATCGACCTGGGCAATATGATTGGTTGCACCCGACGGCAGATGACATGGAAAGTCCTGATACCGTCGGCTACCCCTTCTTTGATGGTGGGGGTTAATCAGGTTATCATGTTATCGCTTAACATGGTGATCATCGCCTCGATGATTGGCGCTGGCGGCTTGGGTTTTGACGTATTATCGTCGCTCCGCCGGCTTGACATCGGTGCCGGGATTGAAAGCGGGTTTGCCATTGTTGTGCTGGCCATAGCACTGGATCGTCTGAGCCAAGCATTTGCCAAAAAATCCGCCGCCACCCATGAAGAACAGCAATTGACCCTGCTTAAACGCTATCCCTATTCGATCGCCAGTCTCACTCTCATCATCATCACCGGCCTGCTTGGTTTGATCTGGGGGGAGGTGCAGGCCTATCCCGAAAACTGGACGCTGACCACCGGCTCATTCTGGAAGGAGACTGTCACTTACATCAATATCAATTATTATGACCAGCTTGAAGGGGTGAAAACTTTCCTGCTGCTTGAGGTTCTCATTCCCTTCAAACGCGCACTTTTGAGCCTGCCATGGCCGGTGGTGATCGCTGTTTTAGGCCTTGCCGGCTGGTCTTTGGGCGGTAAAAGGCTTGCTGCTTTATGTATTATTCTCTCCGGGTTTATAGTTCTTGTCGGATTGTGGGAAAAGGCCATGATCACGGTTTACCTGTGCGGCATTGCCGTGATTATCGCCTCTTTAATCGGCATGCCGATTGGCATTATGGCGGCAGAAAGACCAAAGTTGTGGCCGTTCGTACAAGCGATAATCGACACGTTGCAGACCCTGCCGAGTTTTGTTTACCTGATGCCGGTGGTGATGTTGTTCCGGGTGGGTGACTTTGCCGCACTGATTGCCGTTGTCGCCTACGCCATCGCCCCGGCCATTCGCTATACAGCCCACGGTATTCGCCAGGTCAACCCTGATCTTATTGAGGCTGGTATTGTTTCGGGCTGCACCAAAGGCCAGGTGTTGCGCAAGATAAAACTAAAACTGGCGGCACCGGAAATAATGCTGGGCCTCAATCAGACCATCATGCTGGCCTTGTCGATGCTGGTGATCACTGCTCTGGTGGGCACCAGAGATCTCGGTCAGGAAGTCTATATTGCTCTGGCCAAGGCGGATACCGGGCGCGGCATTGTTGCCGGACTTTCGGTTGCCTTTATCGCAATTATCGCTGACCGGCTGATTACGGCAGGCGTCAAACGGTCGAAAGCCCGCCTGGGATTAACATGAGGGAGAAACTCTTATGACAGATGCAAAATCACGCGTTGCCGCCCTGTCCTGCTGGCATGGCCGCGTTGAGCCCATCGCTCTTGATGGCGGCATCACCAACGTCAATTTTACTGTTGAAGACGGGGCGGACAAGTTCGTGGTGCGTGTTGGTGATGATATTCCCCAACATCAGGTCATGCGCTTTAATGAACGTGCGGCTTCTGTTGCTGCACATAAAGCCGGGTTATCACCTGAGATCATCCATATGGAGCCGGGAATTCTGGTAATGCGCTTCATCGAAGGGCGCACTCTTGAAGCAGGGGATATTGCTCAACCTGAGATGCTTGCCCGCATTATCCCCATGCTCAAAACCTGCCACCAGATAATTCCAAAATTTCTCACCGGGCCCGCGTTGATCTTCTGGGTATTTCATGTGTTGCGCGATTATGCGCATACCTTGAGGGCGGGCAACAGCTCACACGGGAACAAGCTTGAGCGTCTGGCTAAAATTGCGGGTGACCTTGAAGCCCGCGTCGGTGCCATAAATGTGGTCTATGGCCACAATGATCTGCTGGCCGCCAACTTCATTGATGATGGCACCCGCCTGTGGCTGATCGACTGGGATTATGCCGGTTTCAACAGTCCGTTATTTGATCTTGCCAATCTGGCCAGCAACAACGAATTTGGCCGCGAGCTGGAAAGCTCGATGCTGGAGCAATATTTTGATACCCCCCCGGATGCTGACACATGGCGGCGTTTCGGTGCGATGAAGTGCGCGTCTTTATTGCGCGAGACCATGTGGAGCATGGTGTCTGAAATCCATTCTGATCTCGATTTCGATTTTGCCACTTACACCAAAGAAAACCTCGAGCGTTTTGAACGCACCTATGCCGGTTACATTCAAGAGAACCACTCATGACAGACTTTCCCAACCACGCAGAAATAATCGTTATCGGCGGCGGCATTATCGGCTGCTCAACCGCCTATCATCTGGCGCGGGATCATAAAGCGCAAGTGGTTTTGCTTGAACAAGGCCAGATCACCAGCGGCTCAACCTGGCATGCGGCGGGACTGGTGGGGCAATTGCGCAGTTCGGCCAGCATTACCCAGGTTTTGAAATACTCGGTCGACCTCTACACCACGCTTGAAGCTGAAACCGGACTGGCCACGGGCTGGAAACAAAATGGCGGCTTGCGGCTGGCGTGCAACCCGGAGCGCTGGACCGAGATAAAACGCCAGGCAACAACGGCGCACAGTTTTGGCATGGAAATGGCGCTGCTAAGCCCAAAGGAAGCGCTAGACCTGTGGCCGGTGATGGATATATCCGATGTGGTAGGCGCTGCCTTCCTGCCCACCGACGGGCAAGCCAACCCCTCTGACATTACCCAGTCGCTGGCCAAAGGCGCGCGCATGCACGGGGTCAAGATTATCGAAGGCGTTAAAGTTACCGGCATAAGGGTCAAAAATGGTGCCGTGGAATCTGTTCAGACCGACCAGGGTGAGATTAGTTGCGAAAAACTGGTCAATTGCGCCGGACAATGGGCAAGAGAGGTCGGCAGACTTGCCGGTGTCTCAGTGCCGCTGCAATCCATGCAACATCAGTATCTTGTCACCGAGCCGATTGAAGGTGTCAGCAGCGATCTGCCAACATTGCGCGATCCTGACCGGCTGATTTATTTCAAGGAAGAAGTGGGCGGGCTGGTGATGGGTGGTTATGAGCCCAACCCTATCCCCTGGGCCACGGACGGTATTCCCGACAAATTTCAGTTTCAGTTGCTGGAAGACGACTGGGATCATTTTGAGCAATTGATGGAACAGGCACTTGTGCGTGTGCCGGCGCTGGAAACCTCAGGCATCAAATCAATGACCAACGGGCCGGAAAGCTTTACGCCCGATGGCAATTATATCATGGGTGAAGCGCCCGAGGTACGCGGGTTTTTTGTCGGTGCAGGCTTTAATGCCTATGGTATTGCCGCCGGTGGCGGGGCGGGCTGGACGCTGGCTGAATGGGTGATGACCGGCGAACAACCGCTGGACCTTTGGGGGGTTGACATAAGACGGTTTTCCAGCCTGCATCATGATGACAATTGGGTTTTGGAGCGCACCAGTGAAGCCTATGGCAAGCACTACACCATGGCGTGGCCACATGAGGAGTATGAAAGCGGGCGACCGCATATTGTCTCGCCGCTGTATAACCGGCTGATGGAGATGAACGCCAGCTTTGGCTCCAAGCTGGGTTGGGAACGGCCCAACTGGTTTGCACCTGAAGGTGTTGAGCCAAAGGATGAATATTCCTTCGGGCGGCAAAACTGGTTTGACGCAGTGGCGGCTGAACACAAGGCCTGTCGCGAGGCAGCAGCTGTTTTTGATCAAAGCTCATTTGCCAAATTTGAAGTCTCAGGACCGGATGCCGAAGCTGCGCTAAGCTGGATTTGCGCCAATAATATCGCCAAGCCACCGGGGCGCCTGACCTATACCCAAATGCTCAATTCGCGCGGCGGCATCGAGTGTGACCTCACTGTGGCGCGACTGGCTGATGATCTGTTTTACATTGTCACCGGCACCGGTTTTCGCACCCATGATTATGCATGGATAAAAGATCACATCAAACCGGGGCTTGATGTATCAATGCGCGATGTGACCGAAGACTTCGGCACCTTGTCTTTGATGGGACCGCGGGCGCGTGATATTCTTGAGTTAATCACCCCGGATGATGTGAGCAGTGATGCCTTCAAATTCGGACAGGTGCGCGAAATCACAATCGCGGGCCACACAGTGCGGGCATTGCGCATAACCTATGTGGGGGAACTGGGCTGGGAATTGCATATGCCGATTGAATCCACCCTTGAGGTTTTTGATGTGCTGATGGCAGCGGGCAAGGCCTTTGGCATCAGGCCCGCAGGCTATCGCGCCATTGATACATTGCGCATGGAAAAAGCCTACCGCGCCTGGGGAGCGGACATAACGCCCAATGAAACGCCGGATCAGGCGGGACTGGGATGGGCTGTGAAGATGAAATCCAATGTGGCCTTTCTTGGCCGCGAAGCCATTGAGAAACAACGGCGTCAACCGCTGACAAAACGACTGGTGTGTTTTAGCCTTGAAGATGAAAACGTAACCCTTCAGGGTCGCGAGACCATTTTGCGCAATGGCAAACCGGTGGGCTGGCTGACCAGCGGCAACTGGGGTCACACTATTGGTAAAAATATCGGTTACGGTTATGTGCGCCACGCAGATGGTGTCAGCGATGAGTATCTCAACCGTGGCAGCTACCAACTGGAAGTGGCTTGCGATCTGTTTGACTGTACTTATGAACCGGATACTCTCTATGATGGTGAAATGAAAAAAATCAAGGCGTAAGCAAAGGAATAATAAAAATGGCAAAAACGCCCAGGCCTTCGGGCACATATGCGCCGGTTTTGATGCCCTTCAAGGCTGATTTATCGGTGGATATCGACAGACTAATTGGCTATTGCCGCTGGTTATTGTCACAAAAATGCAAGCTGGCAATTTTTGGCACCAATTCCGAAGGCACCTCGCTGTGTGTGGAGGAGCGAATTGATATCATCGACCAGGTGGTTGAGGCCGGTATCAGCCCCGATGACCTGATGCCGGGCACCGGATGTTGTGCCATGGCGGATACAGTTAAATTGTCTGCTCATGCGGCCAGACACGGCTGCGGCGGGGTGTTGATGTTGCCGCCGTTTTTTTACAAGGCGGTCAATGATGAAGGGCTTTATCGGTCCTATAGTGAGATTGTCGAACGCGTCGGGAATGAGCGTTTGCGTATCTATCTTTATCACATACCCCCCATTGCCCAGGTGGGGATATCACTCGGGCTGATTGAACGCCTGACCAAAGCCTATCCCGACACCATCGTTGGCATGAAGGATTCGTCCGGTGACTGGAGCAATACCAGGGCGGTGCTGGAGACTTTCCCGGATTTTGACATGTTTTGCGGCAGCGAGGGTTTTTTGCTCGACACCATGAAGCTGGGCGGCAAGGGTTGTATTTCAGCCATCGCCAATATTCGCCCTTCTGCCATTCAGCATCTGTATGAAAACTGGCACGGCAGTGATGCTGCAGCATTGCAGCGTGAGCTGATTGACTTCAGGGAAATTCTCACCGCCCAGGCCCCCATTGCCTCACTGAAATGCGCAATTTCACATTGTTCGGGCAACCCGGACTGGAACCGGCTGCGGCCGCCACTGGTGGAACTGGACAACACAACCTCGCACAGTCTGATAAAAGCGCTTGAGGCCTATGGTTTCGAAATGCCAGGGTTTACGTAAATGACTGTAGCCAAGCGAATATTTTTTACTTAATGTGCCGCCGGTGTTTTATTGAATTTTGTTAATTGAGTAATCCTGAACGGTGGTCCCGCGTGATTTTTAATCCGACACAACTTGTTTTCACCAGATACCGGGCCCTGTGCGCCGTACTGGGCACCCTGGCACTATTGGTTTTGACAATAGCCAGTGCCGGTGCAGGCCAAAACTATGCCGGACCTAATCTGGTATTTGATTCAGGCAGCGGCGATGTGTTGTATTCGCAAAAGGCCGGTGAGCGATGGTATCCTGCATCCCTGACCAAAATGATGACGGCGTATGTGGTTTTCAAAGCAATTAAAGCAGGTAAAGTTTCCCTGAAAACCCGATTGAAAGTCAGCCGCAAAGCCTCACGCCAGCCGCCAAGTAAAATCGGGTTGCGGGCGGGCACACGTATTTCAGTCAATAAAGCCCTGGAAGCCATGATTGTGCGCTCAGGCAATGATGTTGCCATGGTGCTGGCTGAAGGGATTGGCAGGACCGAGGCCAGGTTCGTCAAAAGAATGAACGCTACGGCAAAAAAACTCGGCATGAATGCGACAACTTTCGCCAACCCGCATGGGCTGAACAACAAAAGACAAATCACCACGGCGCGGGATATCGGAATTTTAGCGCAGGCGCTGATTAAAGAATTCCCCCAATACCGGCGTTATTTCAAAATGCAGAAGGTGACGGTTGGCAAGAAAACCATGAAGGCCCGCAACAAGCTGCTCAAATCCATGGCCGGGGCAGATGGTATGAAAACCGGGTTTCTCTGTGTTTCCGGCTATAATATTGTCGTC
>JAJRTY010000018.1 GCA_024278055.1 Alphaproteobacteria bacterium
ACCCCTTCGGCTGCACCTCATTCGCATAATCCTCAACCAGCGCCTTGGTGATGTCGCCGACTTCAAAGCTATACGGCCCGATCTCTGATACCGGGGTTACCTCAGCCGCCGTTCCGGTCAGGAAACATTGTTCGAAACCGGTCATTTCTTCTGGCTGGATGGTGCGCTCGATAACTTCTATCTGGCGGGCGCGTGCGAGGTCAATGACGGTGCGCCGGGTGATGCCGTCGAGGAATGTTTCCGGCGTTGGCGTGTGCAAGGTGCCATCCTTGATGAAGAAAACATTGGCGCCGGTGGCTTCAGCCACGGCTCCTTTATGATCGAGCATCAGGGCATCGGCATAGCCGCGTTTTTCAGCCGCGTGTTTGGACAGGGTGCAGATCATGTAAAGCCCCGCTGCCTTGGCTTTGCACGGGATGGTGGCAGGATCGGGCCGGCGGTATATGGCCTCATCAAGGCGGATGCCCTTGAAGCGTTCTTCGGGGGAAAAATAGGACGGCCATTCCCATACCGCGATGGCGACGTTGATTTTGCTCATCTGGGCCGAAACCCCCATCATTTCAGAACCGCGCCAGGCAACCGGGCGCACATAGCCATCGACGATATTCTGTGCAGCGACCGCATCCTTGCAGGCCTGGTCAATTTCTTCAACTGTATAGGGAATTTCAAAATCCAGCATGCGCGCACTGTCAATCAGGCGCTGGGAATGTTCGCGCAACTTGAAAATGGTGCCGCCATAAACACGCTCACCTTCAAATACCGAACTGGCATAATGCAGGGCATGACTGAGCACATGCAACTGCGCCTCACTCCACGGCACCAACTCGCCATTATACCATATGAAGCCATCGCGCTGGTCAAAAGGTGTACCCGGAGTTGCCATTGCTTTATCCTCTGCAATAATTATAAAATTTCAAAACACTTCTTATACCAACAGCCAAATATGCTTTAACCTTCACCAACACATGAAAGACCCGTCGGCATGCGAAATATTCCGAACAATTTTTACTGTAATTTTTTCATTCGTTTCAAAAAAGTCGACAAAAAGTAACAATCAGATTAAATTAAGTCAATAGTGCTGACATATTTTTTTCACAAGGCCTGCCAGATGCACCCAAGTAATGATTATACGGAACCTGAAACACTGGAATTACTGGAATTTGTCGAGTTGTTTTTCTTTGCCTATCGCGATTTTGTCAGCGATCCCGACAGGATTTTAGAGGAATTTGGGTTTGGTCGCGCGCACCACCGCGTCATTCATTTTGTCGGGCGCAATCCCAATATCCGCGTCGCCAACCTGCTGAATATTCTAAAGATTACCAAGCAGAGCCTGGGGCGCGTTCTCAAGCAGCTTGTTGATGAAGGTTACATCGAACAAAAGGCCGGCACCAAAGACCGTCGTTAACGGCGATTGCTGCTGACACCTGCCGGTCGCGAACTGGCCGAAAAACTTGCCAAACCACAGTTGGACCGCATCGCCAAAACGCTGGCCGCTGCCGAGCCGGAGGCAAAAGCATATTATCGCCGTATATTTTACGCTATGATAGATCAGGAAAATCGTTCTTACGTGGAAAATCTCGTCCACAAAGGGTAACCCATGCCAACAATCGTGTCGACGTCATCAGCACTTCAACCAGCAGCAAACAAGGCCCGCAAAGCCATTTGTGATGATGCATCACACATACTTGTCATCGATGATGACAATAGAATTCGCGAGTTGCTCAACACCTACCTGAGAGACAATGGATTTCGTGTCACAACCGCAAAAAATGCCGCAACGGCGCGCCAGAAAATGACTGGTCTCACCTTCGATCTGCTGGTTTTAGATGTTATGATGCCCGGTGAAAGCGGGTTCGATTTGACCAAATCCTTGCGCAAGACGTCTGACATCCCGATTTTAATGTTAACTGCCCGCGCTGAAACAGACGCCCGCATTGAAGGCCTCGAACACGGTGTGGATGATTATCTGTCAAAGCCGTTCGACCCGCGCGAATTGCTGCTGCGCATCTCGTCCATTCTCAAGCGACGCAAAAAAGAGTTTGTGACCGAAAGTGAAGTGCGGCTCGGCGATTGCATTTTCCACGTTGAACGTGGCGAGTTAAAACGCAGCGGCGAAACCATCCGGCTCACCACCCGTGAACGCGACATGCTACGCGTATTTGCCGCCCACCCGGGCCAGACTGTCTCACGCATGGAACTGGCACAATCAAACCAGACCGGCGGTGCGCGGGCGGTGGATGTGCAAATAAACCGATTGCGGCAAAAACTGGAAAAAACACCGGAAACACCGGTTTATCTGCAAACCGTGCGCGGTGCCGGTTACATACTGTATTCGGATTAGATCATGGTCGCTATCAACAATGAGCAAGGTGAACGGGAAGAAAAACAAACGTTTTTCTGGCGGTTTAACCGTTTTCTTGAACGCCACCTGCCTGAAGGGCTATACACCCGTTCACTGATTATAATCGTTGCCCCCATGGTTTTGCTACAGTCTGTTGTCGCCTTCACATTCATGGAAAGGCACTGGCAAACCGTTACCAAACGTCTGTCAGAAGCGGTAAGCCAGGACATCGCCATGCTGATAGAGGTTTATGAAACCTACCCGTTCGAGGACGATTATGCGCGATTGATTAAAATGGCCAATGATCGCCTCGAATTGAGCCTGACAATCACGCCCAACGGAGAACTGCCACCGGCAAAGCCCAAACCGTTCTTTTCTCTGCTCGATAAAACCTTGAGTAAATATCTCGCCCGCGAAATCGAAAAACCATTTTGGATTGATACTGTCGGGCGCTCAAACTATGTGGATATTCGTGTTAAAGTGGACGATGCGATTTTCCAGATAATCGCCCGACGCAGCCAGACATACGCCTCAAACTCGGAGATATTTATATTCTGGATGGTCGGCACCTCGCTGGTTTTGCTGACCGTGGCGATTATGTTTTTACGCAACCAGATACGCCCGATCCAGCAACTTGCCGAAGCTGCCAGAAACTTTGGCATGGGCCGCGATGTACCGGACTTTCAACCACGAGGGGCACGTGAGGTGCGCGAAGCCTCGCAATCCTTCATCAACATGCGTGAACGCATTGAACGACACGTCGAACAGCGCACCGCCATGCTCGCCGGGGTCAGCCATGATTTACGCACCATCCTCACCCGTTTCAGGTTGCAACTGGCGGTTTTTGGCGACAATGAGCAGGCTGCCGCTTTGGAGAATGATGTTAACGAAATGCAGCACATGCTGGAAGATTATCTGGCATTTGCCCGCGGGGATGCCGGTGAAATTGCCCAGGTTAGCGATGTCAGAAAAATACTCGAAGATATTCGCCAGGACGCAACCCACACCACCGACAACATAACCCTGCTGATTGACGGTCCGTTGCAGGCATCCCTCAAGCCCAACGCCTTCAAACGCCTGGTTTCAAATATTGTAAACAATGCCTGCAAATATGCTGAAAATATTACTTTGACCGGATCAAGATCGGATGGCCTGCTCCTTATTTCCGTGGATGACGATGGCCCCGGCATTCCGCCCGACATGTGGGAAGATGTTTTTCGCCCCTTCTTCAGACTGGATGACGCCCGAAACCTCGACAAACCCGGCACAGGCCTCGGCCTTGCCATCGCCCTCGACATCGCGCGTAGTCACGGCGGCAACATAAAACTGAAATCCAGCCGGATGGGCGGTCTGCAGGCAACGATTATAATCCCGGTTTAAAGTTTTCTGATGCGATGAACAGGTGCAGCCCCTGTTCAGACTTCTCAATCCTTCAAGGTTCGATGGCCGATGGCCGATTGAGCATTTCAGCAAACCTCAAAACAATCGACCACCGTTGGGAACAGGCTTGCTTGGTTCAAGCAGGACCACCTCACCATCTTCATCGGGCATGCCCACCGTCAGCACCTCGGACATCATCGGGCCAATCTGACGCGGCGGGAAATTGACCACAGCCGCCACCTGTTTGTTAAGCAGGTCCTCTACACTGTAATGCACCGTAATCTGGGCTGAGCTTTTCTTGATCCCAATGTCAGGGCCAAAATCTATCTTGAGCTTATACGCAGGTTTTCGTGCCTCGGGAAACGGCAGAACTTCAACGATTGTACCAACGCGAATATCAACTTTCAAAAAATCATCAAATGTAATCTGCTCTTCAACCACCATATGGTCATTCCTATGCCTGGGGCACAGGTTCCTCGTCTGAATTTTTATTGGCGCGCTTCGAACACGTGGACATAAAGGCTTTGGCAAAACCGGCGGCCACGCCCAGTGCGCCAATGGGTCCGCGCAATGTTTTCAGCCAGTCCTCACCGCGCCGCAATTGTTTATCAAGTTCGGCCATGGTTTTGGCCAGGCCGGCATCATCATCCTTAAGCCAGACATCAAGCGTCTTGCCAATCACCAGCGCCAGCCCCCGTGTGCGTATAAAGGCCGCTGACCCTTGAGTTTCCAGCCCCGCAGCAACAAGCATCCACCTTGCCGAACATATGATTGATCCCGACAATTCCAGCGCCATGCCGGGATGGCGTGCTAGCTGCGGAATAATATTTTTCAAAGCAGGCTTATAAGGTTCCATCGCTTCAAGCCGCAACATGACGATATCAAACAATCTGTCGCGAGGCTCCTCCTCACCCACATCTTCAGCTGCCTGCTCCAGAACAGCCTGGTCAATCTGGGCCATAAAGGCTTTGAGTATGGCGGACTTGCCGGAAAATTCTGCGCGCACCTGCGCCAGAGACACCTTGGCAGCCCGGGCAATTTCCACAATTGAAATCTCGGGCCACTCCCTACTTTCAGCCAGTTTTAGTGCCGCATCAATAATTTTCTGTCGGGGGGTGCGTCGCGGGGCCATAATAATCCTCACTGTGGAAACAAACACTGGGACTAAAGTGGACCCTGTTGCATTATTTTGCAAGCTCGCGCGATCTGTTTGCGGCAGCCGCAACGGCTCTGGTCATAAGTTCGGCCATATCACCACTGTCGCGCAATACCTCCAGCGCCGCTGCTGTTGTGCCGTTTGGCGAGGTGACATTTTCGCGCAATTTTCCCGGATCAAGCGGTGATTGATGCATGAGTTCACCCGCACCACTCACTGTTGCCCGGGCCAGCTTAAGCGCCACATCATGGGGCAACCCGGCACTAACCCCTGCCTGAGCCAGGCATTCAGCCAGGTAAAATACATAGGCCGGGCCACTTCCCGACACCCCTGTTGCCACATCGATCAGACCTTCATCTTCAACCCACACCACCTCGCCAATAGCGTGCAGCAGGGTATCACATTGTCGTTTTTGTGCAGAGGTTACATGGGAATTTGCAAAAGCTGCGGTAATGCCACGGCCAACCGCTGCCGGTGTATTGGGAATGGTGCGCACAATACTGCAGCCGTCCCCCAGCCCGGTTTCAAAATATCCGGTGGTTTTACCGGCAGCAACAGACAAAAATACTGTGGATGGGCGCACATATGGCCGAACACCAGGCAGGACCACATCCATAATCTGCGGTTTAACACTCAAAACCACAACGGAAAAATCAGCCGCGCTCTGGTTACCTGCCATCTCCACACAACTCACACTGTGTGATTTCATCAAATCAATAATATGATCCGGGGGCGCTGGATCCTGAACCACAATTCTGTCCGGTTCCATGCCGCTGGCAAGCCAGCCACGCAACAAAGCTCCGCCCAGGTTACCGGCACCAACCAGCAGCAGTTTTCCATCGAAACCAAAGTCCATTTAAGCTGACCCTTTTGTCTCCAGCAGTGCTGCTGTCAGGGCTTCATCGGCGGTTTTTCCAGCCCAGATGACATATTGAAAGGCCGGGAAAAAGCGTTCACATGCTTCCAGTGCCATCGATAACATGGCCTCGCACTGGGCTGTGTTGGCAACGGCACCGCCACACAGCAGCAAACCATGGCGGTAAAGCAGCCCGCCATCTTCCGCCCATACATCAAAGTGCCCCTGCCATAATTGCGCGTTAACCCGGGTGACAAGCTGACACACTTCATTGCGCCGGTTTGGCGGTATTTTAAAATCAAAGGCGCACGCAAGGTGCAAATCCTCAAAATCATCGCGCCAGTTGAAAGACAACGTATAATCCGACCAGCTGCCAGCGATGCTCAGGGTAATTTCATCGTCGCCGATGCGGTCAAAAGACCAGTCCTGTGATGCAGCAAGCTGCTCCACCAGTTCGACCGGATTGCTATCGCTTTCACAAAAATAATGCGATGACGCCATGAATAAATACTCCGCTGGCAGAATTCCAATTTAATTCAAGGTGCCTAAAGGACACTTGAATCGCAAGACATGATCAACGCTGCAAAAACAAATGGCTGGGGAAAAACGGTGGAAGAAATGTTTTACTTTTGCCTGGCCGCTTTGGGTTTTGCTGTTTTGCGAGCGGGTGCCTTGGCTTTTTTGGCTGACGCTTTTGTCTTGGGCGCTAATTTGGCCAGGGCGCTTTCCAACTCCGCAATACGTTTTTCCAGCGCCTCATTTTCCATGCGTGCCTTAATCGCCATTTCGCGAAAAGCATCAAACTCTTCGCGGGACACCACATCAATCTCGCGCAATACACGTTCGGCCTGGGTCTTGAACAATGTATCAACCTCCTGCCGCACACCTTGAGCCGCACCAGCGGCATTGGTCATCAGCTTGGCAAACTCGTCAAAAAACCGGCTGCTGGTCTGGGACATAATCATTACAACTTTCATAGAGGCACAAAAGGGCGGTCGGGCAATTGTTTTCCGCAACCGGACACAACCCTACTATGGCAATTTAATCACAAGGTTTCAATTCATTCACGCTTAAGAATAATTGGAATTTGGGTAAAATTATTGCATAATCCCTGTCTTGAGCGTAGTTGATAAACTGAATTTTTAATTTTACCGACAAAAAGGAGCGCAGGGGTGCCGGAAACTTTGCCAAAACCACAAAGCATTCTGGGCAATACCGGCCCGCAGGACGTCAGGCGCACACCGTTTGCGCACATGGTAATTGAACAACCGTTTGACAGCAGCCTCTATCAACGGCTTGAGGATGAATTTCCCCTTCCAGAACGTTTCGTCAACGGCCTGCCTGAAATTGCCAGCAATCAGGCGATCCGCATACGTGCTCTTGATATCATCGATAATCCGGAGTTTTCCGACAATTGGCGGTCGTTTTTCCGCTATCATACCTCACAGGATTTCTGGCGCGACATCCTCACCACCATCGGCGACGATATCAGAGAGGCCCATCCCCAACTCGAAGACCGCGTTGGTGTGAAGTTCGAAGACTGGAAAGTAAAGGTGCGCGGCGCACCCGGTGAGGCTCACCTTGAACTGGATGCACTATTTGTGGTCAACACACCGGTACAGCGCATAAGCTCGGTGCGACCGGCCCATGTGGACAGCGAGAATGAGATTTTTGCCGGGCTTTTTTATATGAAACCGGAAAGTGATACGACACCGGGCGGCGATCTTGCGCTTTATAGTTTCAAGGACGGTAAAAACGCCTTTGGCGGGCATTACGCCGATCTCGAGGATGTAACCGAGGAATGTGTCGTGCCCTACGGCAAAAACCGGTTTATTGCCTTTGTAAATTCAGCTCAGAGCATTCATGGTGTCACGCCGCGCCCGGTAACTGAAAATTTCCGCCGCTACATCAACTTTGTCGCCATAACGCCCTTCGATGCCTTTAAAATACCCAAGCTCTCTCTCATTAACCAGGCGAAATTCTGGCTGGATCGCCGCAAAACAAAATCCCGGGGCATTAATCTGGAGATGTAAAACATCGCCACACTCACGCCTTTTTCCGACGAATATTTAACTGTTCTGCAGCTGGCAAATCATTGCCGACTGGATTACTGATCTTGTTCTTCACTCTAACAAAGGGCTGATATGTTATTATCCACAATTCCCTTTCCCGCCATTGACCCGGTCCTCATCCAGCTTGGCCCCCTTTCCATTCGCTGGTATTCGCTGGCCTATATCGCCGGATTCCTGCTCGGCTGGATGTATATCAAACGCTTGTTGCTGCGCCAAAACCTGTGGTCACCAAAAGCCCCGATGACGGTTGAGCAATCCGATGATTTCCTGCTGTGGACAGCGGTTGGCGTCATTCTTGGCGGCAGAATTGGCTATTCGCTGTTCTACAATTTTTCCTATTATGCTGAAAACCCGTTGGACATCCTGAAAGTCTGGGAAGGCGGCATGTCGTTTCACGGCGGATTACTGGGCGTGATAATTGCCATTTACATATATTGCCGGCGTAACAAGCTGAATTATTTAAGCGTCATGGACCTGGTCGCAGCCGCCGTCCCCATCGGCCTGTTTTTCGGTCGCATCGCAAATTTCATCAATGGCGAACTGTTTGGTCGCGTGACAGACGTTCCCTGGGCGGTCATATTTCCCCGTGGCGGACCCGACCCGCGTCACGCCAGCCAGATTTATGAAGCCCTGCTGGAAGGCCTGTTGATGTTTTTCGTACTCAGATTACTGATACAAAAATTCAAGATACTGCATCACCCCGGCATGGCCTCAGGCGTCTTTCTCGCCGGTTATGGACTGTCGCGCATTTTTGTTGAGTTTTTCCGCATGCCCGATGCCCAGCTTGGCTATTTCTTCGGCTTCATCACCATGGGCATGATCCTGTCTGTGCCTATGGTCCTGTTCGGCCTTGGCGTGGTCTGGTATACTAAAAAGAGTTGACCCCATGTCCTTGTCGCAAAGGATTTCCCAACGCATATTGAATGATGGCCCGATCTCACTGGCGGAATTTATGGGAGCTGCCCTGGGCGATCCCGAATTTGGCTATTACATGGTGCAGGAGCCTTTCGGTGCTGGCGGCGATTTTACCACGGCCCCGGAAATCAGCCAGGTTTTTGGCGAACTCATCGGCCTGTGGTGTGCAGCCTTATGGCTGCAAATTGGCAGCCCTTCACACCTGCATCTGGCAGAGCTTGGCCCCGGTCGCGGCACCTTGATGGCTGACGCCTTGCGCGCAGCAAAATCCGTCCCCGGCTTTGCCCGGGCCATACAGATCCATCTGGTTGAGATGAGCCCTAAATTGCAATTGGTTCAGCAAAAAACGCTTGAGAATAGCGGCCACAACATCAAATGGCACCGGCACATTGAAGACGTGCCACAAGGTGTCACAATTGTCATAGCCAACGAATTTTTCGACGCCCTGCCAATCCGGCAGTTCATACAGACCAAAGCTGGATGGTGCGAACGACTGGTCGCACTCAATTCAAACGGTCAATTTGAATTTGCGGTTTCGCCCACCGCTACCGAAGAAACAGGAATATCTGCCCCCCTGAAAGACGCACCACTCAACAGTCTTGTCGAAGTCTGCCAACCGGCTCGAGCGATCACCAAAACCTTGAGCAAGCGCATCCGAAAATGCGGCGGGGTGGCATTGATTATCGATTACGGCTAGCTCAACCCGGCAGTTGGCGAAACATTGCAGGCGGTGTCAAACCACAAGTTTGCTGATGTTCTGCAAAGCCCCGGCGAACAGGACCTCACCGCCCATGTCAGTTTTTCCGATCTCGCCAATTGCGCCACACAGGCGGGGGCAAAGGTTTTCGCCCCCCTGACACAGGCGCAGTTTTTATATGGCATGGGATTACAGGAACGCGTTGCCAGACTAACTAATGCTACCACTCCAACTCAAACCCGTGATATCAAAACAGCAGCAGCCCGCCTGACAGCGGCTGACCAGATGGGCGAGTTGTTCAAGGTCATGGTCATCGCTGCCCAGAACACAGCGCCACCCGCCCCGTTTACCTGATTTGGAGTTTTGTGACTTAAAATGGTTGAAGCTCAAGCACTCTCTCAAATACCGGACATTCGCCACGGATTTTTCGATCGTAGCGGCGGCACTTCCCACGGCCTTTATTCCTCACTCAATTGTGGTCTTGGTTAGGGAGATGACAAAGACATTGTTTTGAACAATCGCGCCACTGTCGCTGCCCATCTCAAACTGGCACCGCCGCAATTAATCACCACCTACCAACACCATTCGGCTGACGTGATCACAGTGACGAGCCCGTGGAGTATAGCGGATGCTCCCATGGCTGACGGCATGGTCACCAATATCAGCAATATCGGTTTGGGGCTTTTAACCGCTGATTGCGCCCCGGTATTGTTTGCGGACACAAAGTCCCGTGTCATTGGGGCTGCTCACGCCGGCTGGCGCGGCGCTGTTGCAGGCGTCACCGACAATATTATCACCGCCATGGAAAATCTCGGGAGCCGGCGCTCGGAAATCATAGCCGTGATCGGCCCGACCATTTCTCAAGGCGCCTATGAAGTCGGTCCTGAATTTATCGAAAACTTTCTTGAGCAAGACCCGGCCCACCGGCAATTTTTCACAGCCAGCATGCGCGAAAAACACTTCATGTTTGATCTGCCGGGATATTTAACCCATCGCCTTGAGCGCGCAAATATCTCTGCGGTGAATTGGGTTGGACACTGCACCTACGCTCACGAGGATCAATTCTTCAGCTACCGCCGCGCCACCCACAGAAACGAGGATGATTACGGTCGCCAGATTTCCGTTATCACTTTGAGTTAAAAACAGGAAACCTAAAATGGCCCTTCATTTCAAACCTGACGAATTTAACGCCCGCGTCAACCGTGTCTGCACCACAATGGCTGATGAAGGTCTCGATGGTATGCTCATTTTTCAACAGGAGAGCATGTATTATCTCACCGGCTATGACACCTTTGGCTTCTGCTTTTTTCAATGCCTGTATCTGTCAGCCGATGGCACCATGGCCCTGCTCACGCGCTCGGCTGATTACCGTCAGGCCCAACACACCTCCACCCTGGGCGATATCCGCATCTGGACAGACGAAGCCGGGGCAAGTCCGGTTGATCAACTCAAACATATGTTGCAGGATTTAGGCGCTCAAAACAATAATCTGGGCGTTGAGTACAACTCCTATGGCCTCACAGCACACTATGGCAAAGCCCTTGATCAAAGCCTCGAAGGCTTTTGTAAAACCAAAGATGCGTCCACCCTGATTACCACCATAAGAGCGGTAAAAAGTGCCGCTGAGTTAACCTGTGTACGCCGCGCCGGAGAACTTGGTGATGCAGCCTTGAGTGCTGCCACCGAGGTTACACATGCAGGGGCAGATGAAGGTTGTATTCTGGCTGCCATGCACAATGAGATTTTTAAAGGCGGTGGTGATTATGCCGCCAATGAGTTCATTATCGGCTCAGGCGAAGATGCGCTCCTGTGCCGCTACAAATCCGGTCGCCGCAAACTGGATTCACAAGACCAGTTGACCCTTGAATGGGCCGGTGTTCATCGTCACTACCATGCAGCTTTTATGCGCACGATTGTGATTGGCACACCAAATCAACAACACCTGAAAATGCACGCCGCAGCCCTCGAGGCACTCAACGCATGTGAAGCCGCCATGACGCCCGGTCACAGCGCCGGAGATGTTTTCAGCGCGCACGCGCAAATCATGGACATGGCCGGTCTCAAAGCCCATCGGCTCAACGCCTGTGGTTATTCCCTGGGAGCAAAATTCACCCCCTCTTGGATGGATGCGCCGATGTTCTATGCCAATAATGATTTTGAGATTGTGCCCGACATGGTGTTATTTGCCCATATGATCCTCATGGACAGCAACACCAATACAGCCATGACACTGGGGCGGTCCTACATCACCACAGACCACAAGCCCGAGCCTCTCTCATCGTGGCCACTGGACCTGATCGTCAAATAGCATTACTCCTTGGACAACAAATGCTTGAGTGATTCGTTTTCAGGAGATCGCAATTGCGCAATATACGCCTCATCGTGGTTCTTGTTGCCCTTGCCGTCACCCTTGGTGCCTGTTCCGGCAGCAGCCAGCCATTTGGCAAAGAACCAAAATTGTTCTCCACCAGATTGCTCAAAACCCCGCCTGCCATACAAATCGCCAGAATTAAAGGGCTGTCGACGGCAAATTCTCAAAGCCTGAGGCGTCAGTTCATCCGCGAAGCCCGCAAACGTGGCATGACGGCTGGAGCCGACAAAAAGGGGGAGGCTGCTGTCTTTGTCAAAGCAACCTTGAAAGTTGCCCCCTATGGCCAGGACACGGCGGTGGCTTACGTCTGGGATGTAAGTGATAAAAGGAAAAAACGGCTTTTGCGCGTGGCCGGGGAAGATGTTTCCAAAAACCCTCCAGGCGATCAAAACAACTCTCAACTGAGTGCCAAAACCATACAGCGCATCGCTGCTCACGCTTCGTCCGGTCTGGCGTCATGGCTTAGCCGGCAGGGTTATCGTATTCGTGAAGTCAGCCTGCCGCCGCCCAGCGACGTGCGAAGTGCCAGTATCCTGCGCACCGAAGCCTCATCCGTTGCCGCGCGCCAATCAATTTCCCGCTCACTTAACAATGCCTCCCGAAAGCCTCGCGCCCGCACAGCAAAATTGTCTGCCCCCCAGCTTGCCCAACCAGCCCTGGCACGTCCACACACCGGCAGTGTACCGAACAGCAATACAAACGTTGCCACCGCACGCACCTTGGGGTCTGGTGAGCAAAAGAAACAACAAACCATGGTGCAGGTAGTGCCCGTGACAGGCGCATCAGCCCAGGCCAATATTGAATTGACCCGGTACATCAAACGCGCCTTGCGCTCAAATGGCGTGCGCATTACCAACAAGCCTACCTCATCATCGTTGAAACTGGTGGGCATTGTCAAAATGGGCCCGATCAATCAACGCCAGCGGGTGATAGAAATCAACTGGAACCTCAACAATACATTTGGCAGGAGAATTGGCCTGGTCCAGCAGAAAAACAAGGTCGAGGCCGACCTGGTTGCCGGTTCATGGGGCCAGATCGCTATTGCCGCAACCCAGGCAGCTGCGGGAGATATTGCCGGAATTATCCCCGACACCGTCCTCGTATCACAGCGCTGAATTTTCATTGTGTAAAAAAATATCCCCGTTTTAATTTTTAAGGCGCTGTTGGAGATTGCAAGCCTGCGGCAGGCTTGATAGAACACTTGGGCAAAACACCATGCATCAGGCACGAAAAGTATCATATAATGAAACTAGTTTCCGGTAACAGCAATCCGGCTCTGGCTGAAGCCATCGCCACATACTTGAATGTGCCTTTGACAAAATGCGTTGTCCGCCGATTTGCCGACATGGAGATATTTGTCGAGATACAGGAAAATGTCCGCGGCGAAGATGTGTTCGTCATCCAGTCAACGTCATTTCCAGCCAACGACCATCTGATGGAACTGCTCATCCTGATAGATGCTGTGCGCCGCGCTTCCGGCCGTAGAATCACCGCTGTTATGCCGTATTTCGGCTACGCCCGCCAGGACAGAAAACCCGGACCGCGCACACCAATTTCTGCCAAGCTGGTGGCCAATCTGATTACCCACGCTGGTGCTGACAGGGTGTTGACCCTCGATCTTCATGCCGGGCAAATTCAGGGGTTCTTTGACATCCCCACTGACAATCTGTTTGCCGCGCCGGTCATGATACGCGACATCGGTGATAAGTTTGACGCAAGTTCTTCCGTTGTCGTCTCCCCTGATGTGGGCGGTGTGGTCAGGGCCCGCGGCCTGGCAAAGCGCATGGGCGCGCCCCTTGCCATCGTCGACAAACGCCGTGAGCGCGCCGGTGAATCGGAAGTCATGCACATCATTGGCGAGGTTGAGGGAAAATCCTGCATCATGATTGATGACATCGTCGATTCCGGCGGCACCTTGTGCAATGCCGCCGACGCCTTGTTAGCCCAGGGTGCCACCGACGTTACCGCCTACATTACCCATGGTGTTTTATCCGGTGGTGCTGTTGCCCGCATCACGGCTTCAAAGCTGAAAAACCTCATCATCACCGATACCATCCAGGCAACAGAAGCCATACGCGTGTCAAAGAACATTCGCGTACTTTCCATCGCCCCCCTGATGGGTGAAGCCGTCGGCCGCACAGCGGCTGAAAAATCAGTCTCCAGCCTGTTCTACTAGGCTCAAGTCATTTTGATTGCCAAGTTACGCGCATAGCGTTATAAGCCCGCATTAAACAGGCGCTGATCCCCCCTGGAGGAGGCGCTGCAACTATCTAATAATCACCGGCACATGCCGGAATTTTCGGAGATTTAATACAATGGCAGACATTATTGAACTGGAAGCCGCTGTGCGCGAACGGGTAGGCAAGGGGGCCGCCCGCGAAGCCCGCCGTCAAGGCCGCGTACCAGCCGTTATCTATGGTGACAAAAAAGATCCTGAGCCGATTTCACTTGAATACAAGGTTGTAAATAAGCAGGTGCAGACCGGCAACTTCCTCAATACGCTTTATATGCTTAACGTTGGTGGCACCAAAACCCGCGTTATTCCGCGTGATGTCCAGTTTGATCCGGTTCGTGATTTCCCCATGCACGTGGATTTTCTCCGCCTTGCCAAAGGCGCAACGATCACCATTGAGGTTACCGTCAACTTCATCAACGAAGAAGAATGCCCCGGCCTCAAAATGGGCGGCGTACTCAACGTTGTGCGTTATGCAGTTGAAGTCACCTGTCCGGCTGATGCTATTCCTGAGCAATTTGATGCCGACCTCACCGGCCTTGAGCTTGGTGATTCCATTCATATTTCTGCCATCACCCTGCCCGACGGTGTGGAACCGACAATTACGGATCGTGACTTTACCGTCGCCACAATTGCCGCACCTGCCGGTCTTGACCGAGACGGCGCCGATGAAGAAGCCGCTGATGGTGAAGAAGTTGATGGCGAAGAAGCAGAAACAACTGATGAGGAAACCAGCGAAGAATAGCCTGAAAATCTGTTCTTCACCGGCTTTGCTCTAACTTGCGAGACGTATAATGCTTTTGTTGGTCGGACTTGGCAATCCAGGTTCGAAATACAGCAACAACCGACATAATATCGGTTTCATGGTGGCGGATGAAATAATCCGCCGCCATGGTTTCGGCCCTGCCCGACGCAAATTTCAGGGTGACATTTGCGAAGGCCGGATTGGTGCTGAAAAAGTGCTGGTTTTAAAACCGCATACGTTCATGAATGAATCAGGCCGCTCTGTCGGCGAGGCCGCACAATTCTACAAGCTCGCACCTGAGGACATTGTAATTATCCATGATGAACTCGATCTTGAGGCCGGAAAGTTTCGCATGAAGGCCGGTGGCGGCACCGCCGGCAACAATGGCCTCAAGTCGCTTGTCAGGCACCTGGGGCCGGATTTTCGCCGCATGCGCATCGGCATCGGCCATCCCGGCAATCGTGGTGAAGTTCACAGTTATGTGCTCAAGGATTTCTCAAAGCTCGATCGCCAGTGGGTGGACCCGATGATTGACGCAATTGCTGAAAACATCCACTTGCTGGTGAGCGACAGCGATGCAACCTTCGCCAACAAGGTTCACTTGACCCTGCACCCGCCAAAACCAAAGCCAGCGCGCGAAAACACTTAAAAACAACAGGTACAAAACCCATGGGTTTCAAATGTGGAATAGTCGGATTGCCCAACGTCGGCAAATCAACACTTTTCAATGCGCTGACCAAAACAGCGGCAGCGCAGGCGGCAAACTTTCCCTCCTGCACCATCGAGCCCAACATCGGCGAAGTGCCGGTGCCCGATGCGCGGCTCTATGAAATCGCCCATATCGGCAAATCAAAGGAAATTATTCCAACGCGGCTTTCCTTCGTCGATATCGCCGGTCTGGTCAAAGGAGCGTCGAAAGGCGAAGGCCTCGGCAATCAGTTTTTAGGCAACATCCGCGAAGTAGACGCCATCGCCCACGTGCTGCGCTGTTTTGAAGACACTGATATTACCCACGTCGAAGGCCGTATTGACCCGGTGCAAGATGCGCTTACCGTTGAAACCGAATTGATGCTGGCGGATCTTGAAAGCCTCGAAAAGCGCGTGCCTACGCTGGAAAAGAAAATCAGGGGCCAGGACAAGGAAGCTGTAACCGCTCTCAAATTGATTGAACGTTGCCTGCCATTATTGCAGGACGGCAAAGCCGCGCGCACGCTTGAGGTAAGCGAAGATGAACAATCCGCCTTTAAAGCGCTCAACCTGCTGACTTCAAAACCTGTGCTCTATGTCTGCAATGTGGAAGAAGAGGCAAGCGAAACCGGTAATGAATTTTCAGCCCCGGTGGAGAAATTCGCGACTGAACAAGGTGCCGCCTGTGTCATCATCTCCGCCAACATCGAAGCCGAAATCGCCCAGCTTGATGACGAAGACGCCAAAGAATATCTCGCTGATCTGGGCCTGGCCGAACCCGGCCTCGACCGCCTCATCCGCACCGGCTATGACTTGTTGCACCTGATCACCTACTTCACCGTCGGCCCCAAAGAAGCCCGCGCCTGGACCGTGCCGGTCAAAACCAAAGCGCCAAAAGCCGCCGGCGTCATCCACACCGATTTCGAAAAAGGCTTCATCCGCGCCGAAACCATAAGCTACAATGATTTCGTAACCTTGGGCGGCGAACAAGCCGCCAAGGAAGCCGGAAAAATGCGCCTTGAGGGCAAGGAATATGTGGTGGCAGATGGCGACATCATGCACTTCAGATTTGCCAATTAGGGAAGATAAGCACCCCTCATCCGTCAGCTCCGCTGCCACCTTCTCAGCCAAGGGGAGAAGGGGGAAAAAACCGCCAAAAACCCGAAAAAATAGCCCTCTCCCCCGGCGAAAGAGGGTTGGGTGAGGGGGAAAGCGGCAACATCATCAAAACCTTCACCAAAACTCACTTCATATTGAATATGGATTTTAGCAACAAAATCCTGCTACAATCCCGCCATGACTGAAACATACCTCAATGGAAAAATCACTGTAACGTCATTGGCGGCACCAACGGCAGATGATATGGGGAAGATTCAAGCTTTGTCACAGGAATACCGGCAGGCTTTGCTTGATGAGGCGCTTGCACTTGGTCACAGCGGCCCTTTAGGCAATAAAACGGTTGATGAAATCTGGGATTCCGCGCTGCAAAAAGCCAAAGCGAGGAAAGAAAACCCTCAACATGCGCTATAGGCTTTCTTCGAAAGCTGAAAAAGACCTTGAGGATATCCTGATTGAAGGCATTCTCACCTTCGGGGAATTGCAAGCCTTAAAATACCAGGATTCATTCAAACGCACTTTTGACCTGTTAGCGCAAATGCCATCTCTCGGTCGCAAAAGCGGCGGAATACATTGTAATTGAGACCATCATTTACGGGCCGATTATTATCGATTTTTGGGGAGAAACCTGAGACATCATGACCAAAAAACTCATCCAGTTCAAAGCCCTCACCATGGACTGCTACGGCACGCTGATTGATTGGGAGAGTGGTATCTGGGATGCGCTTCAGCCTCTGCTTCATTTCAACAGCCGCCGTGATATTACGCGCCGGGCAGCCCTTGAAGCATACGCAACTATTGAAAGCCTTCAGCAGGCTGAAACACCGGATATGATTTATCCGCAGATACTGGAGAAGGTTCATTTAACTTTCGCCCGGAAATTCAACCTTGAAACAACACCTGAACTCAATGCAGCTTTTGGCAACTCAGTGCCGCATTGGCCCGCCTTCCCCGATGCCGCAGATGCCCTGCGCCGGTTGCAACAACATTTCAAACTGGTGATCGTCTCCAACATCGACAATCAGAGTTTTGCCGCCTCTAACAAAAAACTCGGTGTCACCTTTGATGCAATCTACACAGCGCAAGACATGAGCGCCTATAAGCCTGCCCCCGCCAATTTTGATTTCATGCTGGAAAAGCTGAAGGTTGACCATAACCTTTCACCCGGCGATATCCTGCACACCGCCCAAAGCCTGTTTCATGATCATGTACCGGCCAAAAACATTGGTCTTGCCTGTGCCTGGATTGACCGGCAAAACTTAAGCACCAGCGAAAACTGGGGCGCGACCGCTCGGGTAGCTCTACGCCCTGAAGTCGACTTCACCTTCCCAACCATGCAAGCACTGGCAGAGGCGGTTGATTAAACTATCACCGCCGTGGTCCAGGCTGGATCACTGTGTTTTGTCCAGTAAAGCTCGGTCAGTTTTTTTGTAATTGCCCCCGGCGTACTCTCGCCAATCTTGACATTGTCAATCTCGGCAATAGCAACAATTCCCCCGGCGGTTGAGGTGACAAACACTTCATCCGCTGATTTTAACGCCCCCTCCGAAACCTCTGTCTCCCGCGTCTCTACGCCCAGTTCGGCGCACAGATCCAGCGCGGTTTGCCGGGTAATCCCTTTGATGACGCCGGTTGCCGGCGTGGTCACTGCACCGTTTTTTACCGCAAAGATATTAAACCCCGGCCCTTCGGTAATATTGCCCCTGCCATCGCCAAGAAAAACATTCTCCTTGCCCGCGTCATAGGCCTCATGCAGGCCCTGAACCAGATCAAGCCAGTGATAGTTCTTCACCGTCGGATCAATGGATGACGGTGGAATACGCGTAACCGAGGCTATGTGAACACGAAGGCCGCGCGCACGTTGCTGCTCATCGGCAATCCAGCCAAAGGGAATAACAAAGACGAAGAAATTATTGACCGCATCGCGCGGATCACGCGAAAAGGTCGGTGACACCCCGCGCGTCAGCACCATTTCCACATAGGCATCTTCCAGCCCGCTGCGCACGACACAACGGTGCAGGATATCCTCAAGCCCGTCACGGTCAAAGGGCAGCTCCATTCTTAGTTTGGAAACACTGGCCGTAAACCGGTCAAGATGATGATCCAGCCGGAAAAACCTGTTCTTCCACACATGCACCACATCGTAAGTGGCATCTGACCGCAGCAACCCCCAGTCAAGCACCGAGATTTTCGCTTCAGAAATCGGTACAAACTCACCGTCTATATAGGCAATCCCGGGGGGAAAATCAGTCATGATAAAAAACCCTTGCAACAATTCTGTTTTATCGTCGACACTAGGGGAAAACAGGCCGAGAAAGCAACCCGCACCATGAACCATAAACCGGCTCAGTCCGAAGGCGAAATCAACACTTCTGCGCGCCGTATTGCCTGGGCAAAAAAAACCCATGATGACCGCACCCGCACCCTTTTGGCCAAGGATGCCGGATGCTTCCTGCATCAATCCGTCTCCCCCCCCTGTCTTTCCGTTATCGCCAAGGCGGAAGGGGCTTACATTGAGGACATGCAGGGGCATCGGTATCTCGATTTTCACGGCAACAACGTCCACCACATCGGCTATGGCCACCCGAGCCTTAAATCAGCCATTGCCGCACAGATGGATGAACTCCCCTTTGCCCCGCGCCGTTTTGCCTGCCGGCCTGCCGTGGATCTGGCTGAAAAACTGTCCGAGATCTCCCCCGGTTCGCTCTCCAAGGTATTGTTCACAACCGGTGGATCTGACGCGATTGAGGTCGCCCTAAAACTGGCCCGCGCCGCCACCGGCCGCCATAAAACCATCTCGTTCTGGGATGCCTTTCACGGTGCGGGCTTTGGCGCATCGTCCGTGGGCGGTGAGCAAATGTTTCGCTCACACATCTTCGGCCCCCTGCTCACCGGCACCGAACATGTGGCTCCATTTGCATGTTATCGCTGCCCCTATGGTTACCCGGATAATGACGGCCGGCCGCAACTTGAGCTGTGCAAAATGACCTGCGCCAATTTTGTTCGCTACGTATTGGAAAAAGAAGGTGACGTTGCCGCCGTCATCGCCGAGCCTGCCCGCGCTGTGCCTTATCTGCCGCCGCCAGGCTTCTGGCGCGAGGTGCGCAAGGCCTGCAATGATCATGGTGCCAAGCTGATTTTCGATGAAATCCCCACCGGTCTGGGTAAAACCGGCAAGATGTTCGCCTGCGATCATGATGAGGTTGAACCCGATATTCTGGTGATGGGCAAAGCACTTGGCGGTGGCATCATTCCCATTGCCGCTGTGCTGGCCCAGCCCGAGCTGGACATCGCCGGAGATTATGCTTTCGGCCATTACACCCACGAAAAAAACCCGGTATCAGCGCGCGCAGCCCTCACCACAATCGAAATTATCGAAGAAGAAAACCTGGTGGAAAATGCCGCCACCATCGGCGCTTATGCGCTTGATCGCCTCGCATCCCTCAAAGATAAACATCCCTCAATTGGTGACATTCGTGGTCGCGGATTTCTCATCGGCATTGATCTGGTTATGGACCGGGCAGACAAACTCCCCGCCAATGACCTTGCCGAAGAAGTGTTTTATCGCTGCCTCGATAACGGCCTGTCATTCAAAACCACCATGGGCAATGTTTTAACCCTGACACCGCCGTTGATAACCACCAAAACCCAGATGGATTTCGCTCTTGATACGATTTCCCGATGTCTCGGTGAGGCTGAACGCCTTATTGGAATTATCTGATGGCAGAAAAACTGAAAGCCATCCGCACTGACAAAGAACTGGAGTGCCCGCAAATTGATGACGGCCTGCGGGCTATGGGCTATGATCTTCATCTTCTGCCCGACAACGTAAGCGAAGAAGAACTTGCAGCAAAAGTCGCCGACGCTGATCTTTTGTTGATGTGTTACACGCCCATAACCGCACGTATCATTAACGCTGCAACCAGGCTAAAAGGCATTGTAAAATATGGCGTTGGCATTGATACCATAGACATTGAGGCAGCAAAGGCCCGGAAAATACCGGTTGTTAACATCCCTGAATATGCCGAGGAAACTGTCGCCGAAGGCGCCTTTGCGCTCATGATCGCCCTGGCAAAAAAGCTCACTGCGATTGATCGCGCCATGAAAACAGAAGGCTGGTTATGGCCGTCGTCACCGTGGTTAGGCTCCGACATCGCCGGTAAAACTGTGGGGCTTGTGGGCTGCGGTAAAATCGGTCGCTCCATGGCGCGCATGGCGGGCGCAGGGTTTCGCGCAAAAGTCCTCGGTTATGACCCCCATGTGGATCAGGCTGCCATGAAAAATGCCGCCATTGAAAAACACGATGATCTTTGCAACATGCTCCCCCATTGTGATTTTGTCTCCATCCATTGTGTGCTCAACGCCCAGACCCGCCATCTCATTGGTGCAAATGAATTGGACGCCATGAAGCCCTCGGCATTACTCATAAATGTCTCACGCGGTGCTATCGTCGATGAAACCGCTCTGGTTGAAGCCCTTGGCAGCAAAAAAATCGCAGGGGCCGGGCTGGACGTTTACGGCCAGGAGCCATTATCCAAAACCGATCACCTGATGTCGGCCCTATATGGCATGGACAACGTTATATTGATGCCGCATCTTACGTTTTTTACCAACGAGGCGATGCAACGGCTGGCTCACGATACTCTCGCCCGCTGTGCCGAAATCATGTCGGGCAAACCGGTTTTGATAAAGTCTGATGATCCGCGTTTAACCTCACAAAATTCCGCGGTGGCATGTACCACCTGAACAAAGGAACAATCGATGAAGCTCAATGAATATGCCACTTATGATGCTCTGGGACTTGCCGAACTCGTTGCTACAAAACAGGTAACGCCACGTGAACTTGCAACCACCGCCAGGCGCGCGATAGATGCCGTCAATCCTGATATCAACGCGATTATCGAGGTCTATGATGACCGCATTGAAGACCTCGATGAACGCACCCTTGGCAATGGCCCCTTCAAAGGCGTTCCGTTTTTAATCAAGGACGTTCACGGCCACGGGGTCGGGCGAAAAATCGAATTCGGCAGCCGTCTGTGTCAGGGCATGGTGGTGAATGAACCGACACATTTTTGTGATCTTCTCAACGCTTCCGGTCTCAATATACTTGGTCGCAGCAATACGCCGGAATATTCAATGGCCGGGGCCACGGAAAATGTTCTGTATGGCACAACCTCGACACCGTGGAAAAAGGGCTATTGCGCCGGTGGCTCCAGTGGCGGCAGTGCTGCTGCGGTGGCGGCAGGAATTGTCCCCATTGCTCATGGCACTGATATCGCGGGCTCAATCCGCATGCCGGCAAGCTGGTGCGGCGGCGTCGGCCTCAAGCCGTCTCGCGGCCGGGTTTCCTTCGGTCCGGGGCTCGATGAAAATGGCTTTGGTCTCGCCGTTGCCCTGGCCCAGACAAAGACCGTGCGCGATACAGCCACCATGCTTGATTGCCTTAGCGCCCCGCAAACCGGTGATCCGTTTATTATCCCCAAACCGGATCAGGCTTATGGTGACCTGCTTGAACAATCACCGGGAAAACTAAAAATCGGCTGGTCGGTTGCTCCCCTGATGGGGATAGAAACAGACCCCGAAATTAAAAAAGCCGTTGAAGAAACCGCAAAGGTTCTCGAGCAGATGGGTCACGATGTGTGCGAAGACGGGCCCTCCTATGACGGTATTGCCTCGGTGCGTAAGTTTTCCGATGTCTGGTTTTTCGGCTTTGACCGGCGCTTGCGTGCCTTCTCGCAACGATCCGGCCATAAAATAAGCGAAGAAACCCTTGAACCGGTGGTCTGGCAGATCTACCAGCACGCCTGCAACATGACGGCAGATGATTTTCTCGCTGGTGTCGCCGAGGTTAATCGCGCCCGGCGCAAGCTTTGCGCATTTTACGAAGACTACGACATCTGGCTTGGCCCCACCACCCCACGCGTGGCTGAACCTCACGGCAAGTATCACCTCGCTCGCACCGACGTTGATCTGGATAATTATGTCGAAGAAATTCTCGCCGTTCCCGCCCAGTTCACCGTACCGCACAACATCATGACAACCCCGGCAATCTCCCTGCCTTTGGCCCTGCACTCTTCCGGCCTGCCCATAGGCATCCAGTTGGGCGCACGTTTTGCCAATGAACACGTTCTCCTGGCCCTGGCATCTGCCCTGGAGCAGGCCCTGCCATGGAAGGACCGTATTCCGCCGCATCATGTTTCAAACACATAGATTTGCCGCCTTTTTTTACCCTTAGTGTGTTCTTAATGATAGACTTGTAAAAATTGTTTTCGGTATTATGTTTTACTGAAAGACTGAGGGAAGAGAATATCATGTGTGAATATGGATTGAGGGTTGCTGTGGCCGGGCTTTTGGCGGGTTTTGTCACTCTGCCGGTGTCAGCCTACGCGGATGGCGCAGATTCCGAGTTTGTTAGCGAGTTTCTCAATTCCCCCTCGGTTTATTCAACTTATCAGCAAAGATACAGGCCCGCCTACGACCAGTCTCAGGTTACCAGCGGAACACCTACAAATATTTCGACCGTTCGCCCCCAGGCTTTACCACCGGAACCCCTGGTAGCCCTGGTTCAGAACAATCTTAAACCAGCAGCGCAGATGGATGCTTACGCAACAGCTGTTTACGAACAATTGACTGGCACTTCCGCACAGCCGCCTCGCGTCTCGGCCACCCATCGTAAAGAGATCATCAAGTTTTACAAAACCCGCAACTTCAAGCCCTTGTGGCTAGGTGAATACGGAATGGCTGCTCGCGCCAGGCACCTTTTGTCTTTGCTGGGCAAGGCTGATGAAGAAGGATTGAGAGCACAGGATTACCTGCCTGCTTCATTGATTGATTTTAACGACCAGGCCAGCAATATAGCCGAAAAACCGGCAGCCCTTGCCAAACTGGAGATCGAACTTACCGTTGCCGCGCTTGAGTATTCTCATCACATTACCGCCGGTCGCGTAAAGCCAATCAGAATTTCCAAGCTGCACACCCTGAAAGCAAAACCAGTGGCCGCCAGCAAGGTACTCGCCAATCTGCAATCTACCTTGCGCCCGGATAATTATCTTACCTCACTGCAACCCATGATACCGCAATACCGAAATCTCAAGAAGGCTCTGGCGAAATATCGTGGCCAGATCGATGATAACCGGACAATCCACATTTCCGCCGGCGATCTCATTCGCCCTGGTGATGTCGATGACAGACTTGAATTCATCGCCATGCGTCTGGAACAACTTGGCTTGTACAATTTCGAGCCGCAGAAAAGCACCAACAGCAATGGCTATGAAAACGCGTCATTTACCACTCAATCACCCGATTTGTCTTACAATGCCGATCTGGTTGCCGCCATCATGGACCTGCAGGAACAATCTGGTTTGCGGCGCGATGGTATTATCGGCAACAACACACTGGCAGCCCTCAATGGTCAAAGCAGTGGGGAAAAAGTAGCAAAAATTATTTTAAGCCTGGAGCGCCTGCGCTGGCTGCCTCAGGATTTGAAAAGCAAGTATATTTTCATCAATCAGGCTTTCTATGAAACCTGGATGATGGAGAACGGCAAAGAGATTTACCGCTCTGATGTTATCGTTGGCAAGTCCATACACCAAACAGCTGTTTTTAATGATGAAATGGATAAAGTGGTTTTAAACCCGCGCTGGTTCGTACCGCGTTCCATCATTTACAATGAGATGATGCCAAAACTCTACAACAACCCATACTATCTGGCCGACCAGGGCTATGAAGTAAGAGATATAAAAGGCAGGCAGGTAAACAGCACCACAATCAACTGGGCACAATTTGGCGAAAAGAACATCCCCTATAATGTCGTCCAGCCCCCGGGACCCAAGAATGCGCTCGGGCGGGTAAAATTCCTGTTCCCTAATCAACATGCCATTTACATGCATGATACGCCTGCTCGCAATCTGTTCAAAAAGGATATTCGCGCGTTAAGTCACGGTTGTGTACGGGTACAAAAACCGATGGAATTTGCGGAAATCATCCTGAAAACAGAAGGCTGGACGCCGTCCCGAATAGCCAACGCGATTGCTTCAGGTAAGAATCAGACCGTTTTACTGTCGAAAAAGATTCCAGTTTACCTTGGCTACTACACTGCCTGGGCAGATCAAGAGGGAAATGTGAAATTGAAGGACGATGTTTACGGTCGTGACCGTGTACTCAATCAGGCTCTGGAGCAAAATTTTAGGGCTCGCCCGGCGCGAAAGTATGCTTTGAACAATTAAGCCTGTTTTCTGTCAAAATTGTCAATCGCCCTCAAACGCACATAGTGCGTGAACCGGAATGTCTTTGGCTGTCAGTTTAACAGTTCCGCCAAGGTCCGGCAGATCTACGAGAAACCCTGCACCAACGACTCTACCGCCAGCGCGGGTTATCAGGCTGGCAGCAGCAATAGCTGTTCCACCGGTGGCAATAAGGTCATCAATCAGCAAAACCCGCGCCTCTTGATCAATAGCATCCTGGTGAATTTCCAGCCGGTCTGTACCATATTCAAGCTGATACTCTTCACCATGGGTTTTCCATGGCAATTTACCGTGTTTACGCACGGGTACAAACCCGGTCGCCAGCGCCTGGGCGATGGCCCCGCCAATGATAAACCCCCGTGCCTCAATCCCGGCGACAACATCAATATCTGCCTGGGAAAACTGCGCTGCAAGAGCATCAATTGCTGCTGACAGACCTTCGGGATGGGCAATCAGCGTGGTTATGTCACGAAACATTATTCCCGGTTTTGGGTAATCAGGTATGGTTCTGATAAATTGGGTAAAATCCATGAAAACTCGCCTATGAGGAATTCAAAACCCGTCCGGCGACAGCTTCGAGCTTGGCCACCAGAGCAGGATCGCGCGCCTCTGGCGCTGTAATCAACGCCACTTCCAAGGCGCGGTCGCTACCATTGACACAAGGGGGGTGCCGGTGCGGAAAATCATTGGCAACACGGGTTATCAGACGCGCAGCTTTTTCCGCATTCTCCATTAATACCTTGATGAGATCAGCAACTTGCACGTGATCATGATCCTCATGCCAGCAATCATAATCCGTCACCATGGCGCAAATGGCATAACACAACTCCGCCTCGCGTGCGAGCTTGGCCTCCGGCATCGCCGTCATGCCGATAACATCACAGCCCCAGCTACGATACAGCTGGCTTTCCGCCAGTGATGAAAACTGCGGGCCCTCCATCGCCAGATAAGTACCGCCACAATTATGATCTATGTTTTCATCAACGGCCGCTTGCTCCAGTCTGTTCACCAGTCCTGGACTGACCGGATGCGCCATGGAAACATGGGCGACACAGCCAGGGCCAAAAAAACTTTTGTCACGGGCAAAAGTACGGTCGATAAACTGTTCCGCAAATACAAAGGTACCTGGAGACAAATCTTCACGAAATGAACCACAGGCTGAAACCGAAATCAAATCGGTGACACCACAGCGTTTAAGCACATCAATATTTGCACGGTAATTTATATCGGTAGGTGATAATTTGTGACCACGGCCATGGCGCGGCAAAAAAACCATCTTCAATCCATTGATGCAACCTATTCGCACATCATCAGACGGCTCCCCCCAGGGACTGTCAACGCGCTGCCACACAGCATTTTCCAGACCCGGCAGATCATAGACACCGCTGCCGCCGATAACACCCAACACTGTTTCTGTCACAGATCCCGCCCCATGTTACTATTTGATAAACATACAAAAAAGCCCCTGATGGATCAACAGGGGCTTTTAAATTGTTGAGTGCAAAGACAAATCAATGCTTGATGCGCGACCACATTTTTCTTGTGGTGGCATAGAGCAGACCCGCCAGAATAATCAGGTAGATAAGTACCTTGAAACCCATGGTTTTGCGCTCTTCCATATGAGGCTCGGCTGCCCAGGCAAGGAATGTAACGACGTCCCTGCTCATGTTTTCAACCGTTGGTTTGGTACCATCGCTATATTCAACGGCGTCTTCCGAAAGCGGTGGTGCCATGGCAATCTGCCCGCCGCTGAAAGCAGAATTGTAATTCATACCATCGCGCAACTCGACGCCATCAGGGGCTTCTTCCTTGTATTCGGTCATCAGTGCATAGAGATAATTTGCGCCATCTCCACGCGCCTTGATCATCAACGAAAGATCCGGTGGCAAGGCGCCACCATTAGAGGCGCGGGCCGCTTCATCATTGGGGAACGGTGAAACAAACCGGTCGCTTGGCCTTCCGGGGCGATCAAACATTTCGCCGTCCTCATTGGGGCCGTCGCGAACCTCCACCTCGGCAGCGATCGCTTTAACCTGTTCTTTGCTGAATTCCGGACCACCGGGTTGAGACAGATTGCGGTAGGAAACCAGGTTAAGAGAATGACATGACGCACAGACTTCCTTGTAGACCTGAAAACCGCGCTGAAGAGCACCACGGTCATAGGTCCCAAAAATCCCCTTAAAAGACCACTCCTGTTGTTCGAATTCAACTTTCGCAACAGTTGTAGACGGTGCCAACAAAACAAAAGCCGATAACGTTAACGCCAGAATGGATGCGGTTATCTTTGAACGAAACATGGTTTTTTCGAATCCTGTCATTGTTTTCACCTTCCTCAAGCCTTCGCATCCGCAGCGCCATCACCCGGCGGCTCGCTACCAGATGAATCACCCTGTTTATCCAGCACTGATTTGGCAATACTTTCAGGAAGCTTCTTCGGTTTTTCAAACAACCCAACGAGCGGCAGGATTATAAGGAAGTGAGCGAAATAATATGCGGTCAAAATTCGTGACGCCAGAACATAACCGCCTTCAGCCGGCTTGCCGCCAAGATATCCCAGCCCGAGGCTTACTGCCACAAAGATAAAGAAAAACTGTTTGAACCAGGGCCTGAACGTTGCCGATCTTACCTTGGACGTATCCAGCCATGGCAACAAAAACAGCACGCCAATGGAAGCAAACATCAACAACACACCACCAAGCTTGTCCGGCACCGCGCGCAAAATTGCATAGAACGGCAGGAAGTACCATTCCGGTACAATATGCGCCGGAGTTACCAGCGGATTGGCTTTGATATAATTGTCGGCTTCGCCCAGTAAATTCGGTGCGTAGAACACCAGATAAAAATACAGGATCATAAAGGCCACAATCGCGAAGCTGTCCTTGATGGTATAATAGGGATGAAACGGAACTGTATCAGCCTTGACTGATTTCACTTCAACCCCGGTCGGGTTGTTGTTTCCAACCACATGGAACGACCAGATATGCATGGCCACCAGGGCTACCAGAATAAACGGCAGCAGGTAATGCAGGGAGAAAAAGCGGTTTAATGTGGGATTATCAACTACGAAACCGCCGCGCAGCCACTCTACTATGGGATCACCCACAACAGGAAAGGCCGAGAAGAAGTTGGTGATAACCGTAGCTCCCCAGAAGCTCATCTGGCCCCACGGCAACAGATAGCCCATGAAAGCTGTGGCCATCATCGCCACATAGATTACCAGCCCAATAATCCACACCAGCTCACGCGGCGCTTTATAGGAGCCATAGTAAAGTCCACGGAAAATATGGATATAGACCGCGAGGAAGAACATGGATGCACCATTGGAATGGGCATATCGCAACAGCCAGCCGTAGTTGACATCGCGCATGATTTTCTCAACGCTCTCGAAAGCCAGGCTGGTGTCCGGCGCATAGTGCATGGCCAGAACAATGCCGGTGATAATCTGCAGCACCAGAAAAGTTGCCAGAATGCCGCCAAATGTCCACCAGTAATTGAGGTTTTTCGGCGTCGGAAACGTCATGGTGTCGTGCATCAGCCCCAAAATGGGTAGCCGGGCCTCAAACCATTTGGCCACAGCATTGGTGGGCTGATAAGTTGAATGTCCGCTCATGTCAGCCCCCTAGCCGATTTTAACTTTGGTTTCATCAAGATAATTGATAGGTGGTATCACCAGATTGGTTGGTGCCGGACCTTTTCTGATACGCCCTGCGGTATCATAGTGAGAACCATGACAGGGACAAAACCAGCCACCATAATCACCCCGTTCATCGCCAATGGTCTGGCCTTTTGGAATACAGCCCAGATGCGTGCAAATTCCCACCATGATCAACCATTCCGGCTTTACAGCGCGCGCACTGTCGGGCTCGGGATCAGGAAGATCTTCCAGAGGCACTTCAACGGCTTGTTTTATTTCTTCCGCCGTTCTGCGCCGGACAAAAATTGGACTGCCGCGCCATTTGACGGTCATGCTTTGCCCGACTTCTATCGGAGACAAGTCAATCTCGATAGAAGAAAGCGCCAGAACAGAGGCATCAGGGTTCATCTGGTCAATCAGCGGCCAGACGGCGAAGGCACCGCCCGCAGCAAATGCCCCGGTGGCAATATATAGAAAATCTCTACGCGTAGCTTCAGGTTGGTCGATATCAGACACTTTTCTCCCTTTCTGATGGAAGAACAATGAAAAAATTTAATCCGCCATTCCCAGTGTATCGCAAAAATCTTTGATTCGTGCCATGGCCGAACCACAAGATTGCGATAATTCCAATCAGGCAGATTTATGAGCTTCTTTTGGCACTGTTAAGGTGTAATGTCCAGACCTGAAAACACATGTTATAATTTGTCGCATCACCATCCGCCAATCCAGGAAATTTCTTCATGCGAATTGCCCTGTTTGAACCCGATATTCCGCAAAATACGGGTACAATACTAAGATTTGCCGCCTGTCTGGGTGTGGCTGTGGATATCATTGAACCGGCAGGTTTTGCGGTAAGCGATCGTGCTTTCAGGCGCGCTGGCCTCGATTATCTTGACCATGTTGACATTAGCCGACATCGCTCTTTTAAACATTTCCACGAAAACATGAGCAAAAACACTCCCCGGCGTCTGGTTTTATTGACCACAAAGCCGATATTTCCTATATGGATTTTGAATTTTCAGACCACGACACTTTACTTCTGGGGCGCGAAAGTGCCGGCGTTCCCCAATATGTGCATGACATTGTAGATGCCCGCATCGTCATTCCCATGTATAAAAACCTGCGATCAATCAATATCGCTGCCGCCACAGCCATGGTAGTGGGAGAGGCCTTGCGGCAGACCGGACAGTTTCCCAAAATGAAAAATCAGGAAAGCCAAGAACAGATATGAGCGATACCCAGCATCTCGAGATCCACAAAAACACAGCGCAAAACTGGTTTCAAAAACTGCGCGATGACATCTGCGCAAGTTTTGAAAGGCTTGAAGATGACCTTGAAGGCTCCCTGACGTAGCGCCCCGCCGGTCGCTTTGAACGCACACCCTGGCAAAGACCGGATGGCGGTGGCGGTGTTATGTCGATGATGAAAGGCCGTGTGTTCGAAAAAGTCGGCGTCCACACGTCAACGGTTCACGGTGAATTCAAACCGGAATTCCGCAAGCAAATCCACGGCGCCGAAGAAGACCCGCGCTTCTGGGCCAGCGGCATATCGCTGATTGCGCATCCGCAAAACCCTCATGTGCCTGCCGTTCATATGAACACCCGCTTCGTCGTCACCACCAAAAGCTGGTTTGGCGGCGGCGCTGACTTAACCCCGGTGCTGGACGCCCGCCGCACCCAGGAAGACCCCGACACAATTGAATTTCACGCCGCCATGAAAGCCGCCTGCGACCTTCACGAAGTGGCCGATTACCCGCATTACAAAAAATGGTGCGACGAATATTTCTACCTGCCCCACCGCGAGGAAATGCGCGGCATCGGCGGCATTTTCTACGATCACCTGAATTCCGGCAACTGGGATGCAGATTTTGCTTTTACGCAAGACGTCGGCCGCCGGTTCCGCGACATCTACCCCAAACTCGTTGCCAGAAACATGAACCAATCATGGAATGACGCCAACCGCGAAGAACAACTCATCCGCCGCGGCCGCTATGTTGAGTTCAACCTGTTATACGACCGAGGCACCACCTTCGGCCTCAAAACCGGCGGCAACGTGGATTCGATACTGTCCTCGATGCCACCCGAGGTAAAATGGCCATGAAGGGTGGTGTAGTTTTTAGTGGCGCTCAAGCGGCGCGCAGCCTGCGCTCGGCTTTGTTCGCTAGTCGTTCGCTGCGCTCCTCCGGTGCCACAACGACAGATTTTTCGAGTGTAATCCGGAGACTACCCGCCGGGTTTTCCATAAGGCCCCGGGACGAGCGAAGCGTTGGACTAACGAGCGACCGCGAGTGCAGGCTGCGCGCCGCTTGAGCGCCTCTAAAAAATGCATGAATATGCAGGCGTGAAGACATAGCAAGACACCGAGCAACACACCATCCTGGTCCGGGCTATTTTGTCACGTAATCATTGCCGTTATAGCTATAGGTCTTGGTCGACACTGGTGGCTCACCCCCAAGCACCCGGGTTTTGCACTGGATATCATAAAGACCGTTGCTGGAGGTTTTGAGGATTTTGAATTTGACGTCGCAGCGAAAGGAATTCCATACCCGGGTCTCGCCCTTGAACTTCTGTATCAGCAGATACAAAACCTCACAGCCCTTGCAGGCATCAGTGATGGCATAGGCGTAATATTCCGTGCGATTGTCCTCATCCACCTGCAAATCAAGATAGGCAATAAAAAGCTTCGACGTCGACGGTTCAAATTTTTCCTGTGCCTGAACAGGCGCGACAAACAACAGTGCAAACAGGACTGAAACCAGCAGGGGGAGAGTTTTTTTCATCGACACCGATCACTTTTTGAAATTTTATTACTGCACAAGCTACCTGTTCTTTACCCCGACAGCCTTGATCACAACCGTCTCATTGTGCTCCTCCAGCCCCAGTTTCCCCAGTTTGGCAAAAGCATCAACGGCTACCTGGCCAAACTCCGGGGCGACACCTAAAGCATGGGCCAACTCGACGCCGTAGCTGGCATCTTTCAGTCTCAACCTGCCGGAAAACACGATGTCTTTGTCATGATCATCGGCGATAATGCGTTTGACGCTGCGCATGACCTGGAGCGATGCTGCTTGCCCTAAGCTCAGGGCATGGTTGACTTTTTCAAGATCGAGCCCGGCTTTTTCGGCGATCACCATACCTTCGGCGATAGAGGCAATCTGGATTGCGCCAATGAGGTTGAGCATCAACTTGTAAGCGGTGCCGGCACCAATGGTGCCAAAGTGGATTATTTCCTTGTTTAAGGAAGCCAGCAAAGGCGTGACCGCTTTAAGGTCGCTGTCTTTGGCCCCTGCCAGCAAAACCAGTTGGCCCGCGGCAGCCGCATCAGGCAAACCGGTTACCGGACAATCGATATAACGCAGGCCTTGCGCCGTAGCCTGTTCCCCAAGCTCCTTGACCCAATTGTAGGAAAGCGTTGAACATTCGATAACAAAGGCGTCCGCTGCCATTTGCGCCGCCAATGCCCCGTCCTCGCCCAGCCATATGGCACGTGATGCCACATCATCGCCAACCATGGAAAATACCGCTTCGGCATCGTGCGCAGCTTCGCGCGGCGTGTCGGCAACCTTTATACCTGAGCCTTGCAACGCCTCGGCCCTGGCGCGGGTGCGGTTATACGCCGTCACCTCATGGCCCGCCTCTACCAAACGCTGCGCCATGCCCCTGCCCATATTACCCAGCCCGAGAAAGCCTATACGCGCCATTTTCTACTCCAGATTCTGTTGCCTGGGTCAGATGTACAGCAAAGCAATTGAGGCGACAATCAAAGCGCTCATAATACCGTTGAAAACCATCAAAGCTTTTTGTGACGTCAGCCACCGGCCAATCAATGCACCAAACAGACACCACAAAGAGATAAGCGGGAAGGACACGGCAAAAAACACACCCGCAACCAAAAGCGCTTCGAGTACATAACTGCCCTCGCCGGTAGTGTATGCCGTCAATGCCGCCACCGACATGATCCACGCCTTGGGGTTCACCCATTGAAACAGCGCGGCTTGCATAAATGTGAACGGCTTGGCCTCATGGGTGGCACTCTTGGGCCGGGCTGCCGTGGCAATTTTCCACGCCAGAAACAGGAGATAGGCCGACCCCACATACTTGAGAACCTGATGCAACCCGGGATAGGCCGTGAACACCTGGCCCAGCCCCAGACCAACGGCCAGCACCATACTGGGGAAACCGAACTGGATGCCGAAAATATGCGGCAGAGAACGGCGGTAGCCGAAATTGGCACCGGACGCCGTCAACATAATGTTGTTGGGGCCCGGTGTACCGGTGGAGGCAATGGCAAAGGTTATAAGCGGCAACAGAATCGCGGTCATCTGACATGTTCCTGATTTAAGTCAGCAATACTGACCCGGGCCCTGCGCAGGGGAAAGAAGAAAATTGACGTAATATCCCCGCTCAATAGCCGCCTCACCTTTTCTCCGTTGCGGGAGAAGGTGGCGGCGAAGCGGGCGGATGAGGGGGGGGGGGCGGCAAATTAAAATTCACTTGACAAAACTATATTTCGGTAATATTGGAAATATAGAATTTTCAACCGTATGAGCCGTAAATGGATATCGATACTGCTGCCCTGTACCTGAGCGAAATGGGAAATATCACCCGGCTCAAAATCATCCGCCTGCTGGTACGTGCCGGTGACCAGGGGTTGGCTGTAGGCAGTATCCAGCGCAAGCTCAACATACCCGGCTCCACCCTGTCGCACCACCTCAGCCACTTGCGCAATGCCGGGCTCATACATCAGGAACGCGAAGCCACAGTATTACGTTGCTGCGTCCATTACGACCGGATTGAAGAACTCGTCGATTTTCTCACCGAAGAATGCTGCACCGACCCTGAATTACAGATGGAAGCATCTGAAAAAGAGAGCATATAAAAAATTTCAACTTTATTTCGGTTAATCTGGAATAATAAATATATTGTTATAAGGAAATCCTCCCATGTCTTTGGACATAAAAACGCGCAATTCGGCACGAGACAAATTGTTTTCACCCGTGGCCTTTTCAAAGAATGCAAAATCGGTACTATCAGACCCGGTGATACTGTTTCTTGTTGCTGCCCTTGGCATTCTCGCTGTTATAAATCACGACCAGTTTAACGCCAGTGTAACCTCCACTTTAAATGCCCTGATTTACATCGCACCTTATTTTGCTCTCGCCATGGGCTTTGCCGCTTTCGCCAAAGCCAGCGGCGCAGACAGTCTGATGGTGCGGGCTTTTTCCGGCCACCCGCTCTATGCGATTTCAGCGGCAACCCTTGCCGGTGCCTTTTCGCCCTTTTGCTCGTGTGGCGTTATTCCTTTGATTGCGGGCATGCTGGCTGCCGGCGTGCCGCTGGCACCGGTGATGGCATTTTGGGTATCTTCGCCAATCATGGACCCGGAGATGTTCATTCTCACAACCGCCGGTATCGGTCTTAATTTTGCCATCGCCAAAACCTTTGCCGCTATTGGCATGGGATTGTTGGCTGGCACCATCATACAAATCCTCGATTCCAAATCGCTTCTCAAAAATCCGCTGAATGCCGGTATTGAAACCGGTTGTGGAACGTCATCATGCACTCCACACCGCAAGGAAATCATGTGGGCCTTCTGGCACAAGCCTGAACGTATGAACATCTTCTGGAGCGAGATCAAATCCGTCGGCGGATTTCTCGGCAAGTGGCTCACACTGGCGTTTTTCCTCGAAAGCCTGATGGTTGCCTATATTGATCCAGCCTGGGTCTCCAACGTCGCTGGAGCTGGCAACGCTTTTGCAATTCCCCTGGCCGCCCTCATCGGCATGCCGTCCTATCTCAACGGCTACGCCGCCATTCCTCTGGCCTCGGGCCTGCTTGATTTGGGCATGTCAAAAGGTGCTGCCCTGGCATTTTTAACCGCCGGTGCGGTTTCCTCCATCCCCGCCGCCATCGCCGTTTACTCCCTGGTCAAAAAACCCGTCTTCGCCCTTTACATAGCCCTCGGCCTCACCGGCTCACTGATTGCAGGTTATGCCTATCAATTTTCTGGCATGCCGGTTTAATTGAATTAGCCAGCCGGGCTTTTTTGGCGCTAAGCTGTTACAACAGGCTTGTGCGGAAAAAACATTGAAAGGCTTAATCTATGTCAGGTGGTTTCCAAAGGATCAGGCCGCAGCCAACCCCATCTGTCTATCCACAGTGGGAATATCTCGCTGAAGGTGACCTCCACCGCGTTTACGAAGATTACAAGCAGGTGTTTCAGGTGCCCTGGGTTGGCGTCGTTTCCATGGCATATGCGCACTACCCGAATTTTTTCAATGCCTGGTACAAGGGCTTGCGCGAAACGGCAGAAAGTGCCGCATACGTCGAGTGCGCACGCATGTTGCGCCAACATATCGAGACAGCCATAGAGGAACTTGAACCGCGCCCCATCAGGCAACGTTTGCTCGATAAAGGCTATTCAGCGCGCGAACTGTCACAGATTGAAGACGCAATCGAATTTTTCTCACATGGAAATTTTGCCCAGATTCCAGCGGTGTTTGCCGCCCGTGCCTTGCTGGAAGGTATTGAGATAGGGGCTGGAAATGCCAGTGCGGTAAAATTTGACGGCCGCCATGGCATAGACGTTCAAACACCGTTTATATTGATGGAGCCCCATCATGTAGCGGCGGAAACAACAACGCTTTATCAAGACATCAAGAAGACGCTGCAACTACCCTTCGTCAATACGGATTATCGCGCCCTGGCGCGCTGGCCAACTTATTTTAAGCAAGCCTTGAAGGACTTGCGCGGGTCTATCGACACACCAGTCTACAATCAAATCACACAAGATCTGCACAACAATATATGTGAGGCAGTCGAACTTCTGCCCAACCCCAACAATCTGACCTCCTCGGATATTATAGCCGCAGCACGTCAGGATGGCGATGTGGCGGAAATTCTCGAAATGACCAAACTGTTCACCTATCTGCTACCGGGCCTGGTCACCAATGTTGCCTGTTTCCGCGCGCAGCTTAAAAATCCTGTGAGCGGGTAACATTGGTCAACACCAATCGAATGGCTTCGATGTAGCTCTTTGCCGGTCTGTCTTCGGCAATCGCCAGTGCGGCCCTGTCAAAGGCAGCTGAAAGTAAATCGGTCAATGCTTCCAGCGGCACATTTTCCAGTGCCTTTTTTGACATCGCCCGCCCCAGGCCCTGCCGCAGTTTCTCGCCACTGGTCTGTGCGTTAATCCGGCCCATTTCAGCATGCCCGAGCACTGACGGTCCATCCAGCAGGAGCAGGCGCGTGCGTCCCGGTGCCGCCATTGCGGCAAAATAGGCCTCTGTCCCAGCCATAAGTGCCTCAAGCGCTGAAGCCGTATTTCTGGTTTGCCGGTCGATTTGATCTGCGACAACCTGTGCCTCATGCGCGACCACAGCGTGAAACAAATCCGATTTATCAGAAAAATGATGATAAAGCGCGCCGCGCGTAACCTTCGCTGCCGCTGCGATTTCAACCGTTCCGGTATCCGCATAACCCTTGTCAAAAAACAAGGTTCGCGCCGCCGCCATCAAAGCTGCGCGCGTGGCCTGGGTCCGGTCCTTGTTGGAACGGCGTACGGATTTACCTTGCATACATACACCCTGTATGTTAATTCACACTTACAAACACACTGTATGTTATTTAAGCAAGGATTGAAAGAAATGAAATGCACCTCATTTTACCCGGTAATTATGACAGACAAGGTTTCAGAAACAGCGCGGTTTTACATTGAAAATTTCCGCTTTGTGCCAAAATTTGAAAGTGACTGGTACGTTCACCTGCAATCAAGCGAAGACGAAAAAGTCAATCTGGCAATCCTGCAGGGAGATCATGAAACAGTTCCCGAACCTGCTCGCGGCGCAATCAGCGGCCTGTTGCTCAATTTCGAGGTTGAAGACGTTGATGGCGATTTTGAACGCGCCCGGGCAAATGATCTGCCGATACTATTGTCTTTGAAAGACGAGCCGTTTGGCCAGCGCCATTTCATCACCAGTGACCCCAACGGCATCTTGATAGACGTGATCATGCCGATACCGCCAAGTGAAGAGTATCTGCAACAATATGCTTCCGATTCGGTTCCGGTATAATCTCAGTCATTCCAATCTTTACATAACTTTACAATGCGGAAATGCGCGCGAAAACATCATCTTCTACATATCAGTCATGAGACACAGGACCACTCAGACATTTTATGGAGAAACATGATGAATTCGCAAGATAAACAAAACACAACCAAATGGAGCAGAAAAAAGCGCTTCACCGCTGTAGCCTTAGCCTCTGTGCTTGCGGCCGGCACATTTGCAACCGTGGCCTATAGTGGTGGCCAGTCCTATATGAAACACCACAAAATGGGTGGTCTCATGCATAGTGCTGGAAACCCAGCCATGTTCGAAAAGAAGCTCGACAAAAAAATGAAATTCTTCGCTTTCGCGCTGGATGCAACAGAAGAACAGCAGGAAAAGCTTAAAACCATGATCATGGCACTGGCGAAAGACGTGTTACCGATGAAGGCAAAAATGCGCGAAACCCGTGTGCAATTGCAGGAACTTTTGATCCAGCCCAAAATCGATCGCGCAGCAATTGAAAATCTGCGTGCGGAAAAAATCGCACTTGTCGATGCAATGAGCAAAAAAGTGACCGCAGCCATTGCTGATGCCGGTGAAATACTTAAGCCTGAACAGCGTATAAAGCTGGTCAAGTTCATAAAAACGCTCAAACCTCATGGCGGCGGCTGGAAACGGGACTGACTCATGGCTAAGATAGATTATGACTGCCCATATTCTACTTGTTGAAGATGACCGGCGCTTGGCCGGGATGGTGAAGGACTATCTCGGCGGCGCTGGTTTTCGTGTGACCATAGCTGAAACCGGCGCCAGGGGGATTAGCCTGTATAAGGATCAGGAGTTTGATGCGCTGATTTTGGACTTGATGTTGCCAGACATGGATGGTCTGGAAATCTGCCGACATATTCGCAAATCTTCTCAAACACCGATTTTAATGCTGACCGCACGCGGTGACGTTATGGACAGGGTTATCGGGCTTGAACTGGGGGCGGATGATTATCTGCCAAAACCGTTTGAACCGCGCGAACTGCTGGCCCGCCTGAAGACCATTTTGCGACGTGGACAAAACAGCTCCGGGTCAGAAGTGCTTCAATTCGGCAGGTTGGAAATCGACCCCGGAGCCCGCAGTTTAAAAATCTCCGGCCAACAGCGCACCTTGACCAGTTACCAGTTTTCACTTCTCGTGGCTCTCGCCCAGCATGCCGGGCGCGTGCTCAACCGTGAAGTGCTCATGGATCTGATAAAGGGCGAAGCCCTTGAAGCTTTTGACCGCTCCATTGATGTTCACATTTCGCGCATCCGTGCAGCTATCGAAGATGACGCCAAAGCACCACGTCGCATCATTACCGTTCGCGGCATTGGGTATGTTTTTGCCAAAGAACAGGACTGATACGGCAATGAAGCGTCTCTACCAGAAAATCTACCTGACCATCATCGCCAGCCTCGTCGTCGTCGTTATCACAGCTGGTTTAATGTGGCGCTTTGGACCTGGCTTTCGTCAGGACAATACGGTTTTTGAAATTACCCGCGAACTGGTCAGCCTGGCCTTGCCGCCAGCCACCGCTATGAAAGAACAACAGGCGCAAGGTGCCAGAGAGCTGGCAAAACGTCTCAAAATCGACCTTGCCCTTTATGATGAAAACCGCACCCTTATAGTTTCCACAGATCCTGATCTTCCCGGCCCGGAAAAAAAGATCGGCAGGTTAAATCACAAACGCGGTAAACTGGTGTGGATTTTTCAGCTCGGTGACAAGCGCTGGATTGTCGCCAAAGCGCCCCAGTTTCGCGAACATTCTGCCCTTGGCATGATAGGCTTCCTCGGTGCCATTGCATTGATCATCGCACTTTGCGCTTATCCTGTTGTACGCGGCCTCACCCGCCGGCTTGAGCGCTTGCAGGTTGGTGTGGAAACTCTGGGAACCGGTGATCTGGGCACAAGAGTTGAGGTCCAGGGCAAAGATGAAATTGCCCAGCTTGCCAAGAGCTTTAACGCTGCAGCAGCGCAAATTGAAGACCTGTTTGATACCCATCGTCAATTGCTTGCCAATGCCTCCCACGAATTGCGAACACCTCTGGCCCGCATCCGGCTGGGGCTTGAGTTAATGAAAACAGACGCAACTTCGGACAGGCAGGCTAATCTTGAACGCGACATTCAGGAGCTGGATCAAATGATTGATGAAATTCTTCTAGTCAGCCGCCTCGAGGCCGTTCACACATTAAAAACCGAAGATGAAATAGACCTGCTTGCCCTGGTTGCCGAAGAATGTGCCCGATATGATGCCTGCTGGCTGCATGGTGAGCCATCGTTTGTGCGTGGTGATCCCCGCCTGCTGCGCCGCTTAATCCGCAACCTGCTCGATAATGCCAGCCGCCACGGCAAACCGCCGGTTGAAATAGAGGTCATGCCTGAAGGTGACACAATTGTTCTGAGCATCACGGATCATGGCGAGGGCATCCCCAAATCCGAATGGCAAAATGTTTTCAAACCCTTCTATCGCCTCAGCAAAAGTCAGAACAAAACCGGTAGCGGTCTCGGTCTCGCCCTTGTCGCCCAGATTGCCGAACGCCACGGCGGTGGCGCCGCCATCGTGCAAAAAGAAGGCAGCCAAAGCAGTATCCGCGTTACTCTTCCATCAATTTCAAGCGTGTCTGGATGATGGATTTCAGTTGCGCCCTAAGCTCTTGAGCATCCCATACAAATCCCGCCTCGATCCATTCCTGTTCAAGCTTTGCCAGCACCTCACCCACTTGCGGCCCCGCTTTCACTCCCAGGGCCAAGACATCTGCACCGGTGGGTAAAAAGGTCGGTACCTGCCATCGTTGGGGAAGCGTAACTATTTTTTCCCACGCACAAACATCCGCTGTTTCACCCTCCAGGCTCCAGGCCAGAACAGCACATTGCCGGTATGCATTTTCCCCCAACCGGTAAAGCAGGGCTTTTTGCACGGGCTCTTTCAACTTTGATGAAAAAGCCTCAACATGGCGCCCCAGGCCGGTCAGACATGCGAACTCCTTTTTTGATAATTTCAAACGCTTCCCCCACGCGTCCATCAACTCTGCATTTCCCCCTGCCAAAGCCGCCAGCCGCAACAGGGCACTGTTACAAAAACTCAGCTTCTGCTCTATTTTTGCCAGATTGGTGAAGCCTTCAGGCTTAACTGCCCCTGGCAGGATTTCATCCAGCACCTTGACGCCAACCATCCGTTCAATAACCTCGCCGGCAAAAGGAGCCACCAGAAGCTTGAACATTTCCTTTTTAATCCGCTCCGCCGAGAGCTGTGCCAGACCGTGCTTGCGGTCAATACACGCAGCCAGCCCCTGAGCATCCAGAGACCCTTTGCCATAAATGGCGGAAAACCTGAAAAACCGGAGAATACGTAGGTAATCCTCCTCAATTCGTTGCGAGGCCTCGCCGATAAACCGTACCCGCCTTGCCACTACATCGCCATAGCCGTCCACAGGGTCGTAGACCGTGCCGCTTTCATCGCAATAAAGCGCATTTATGAAGAAATCACGTCGTTGTGCATCCAGCTTCCAGCTTTGCGTTGGTGCTGTAACCGCATGGCGACCATCGGTTTCAATATCGATCCGCAAAGGTGTGACTTCAAACACATGAGTTCGGTCTGCGTGGACAACAATGAGGCTTACCGTGCCATGGTCGCCACCCGTAGCGACAACCTTAATGCCTGCATTTTCTGCCCGGCGCATGATCTCCTCAGGCTCGTGAACCGTTGCCAGATCAATGTCGCTCACAGGCTTACCAAACAACGCATCACGCACAGCACCGCCAACCACACGCACTTCATCGTGGTTTCCCAATAGTGAAAAAACAGATTTTAGCGCTTGTGAATTCAACCAGTCCGCACCCGCAAGACAGGCTCTAACTCCAGAATAACCCATATCCGATGATACCACCGCCGACCAGCAAAAGCCCGGTCATGCACAGATTGAACAAGGGCACCTGCTGCCAGAAACTTCGCCCGGCCTCTTTCTTGTTGAAAACCATGAAATAAAGTCCATAGGCCAAAAAAGGCGTCGAGAAAGCGAATAACTCAAATAATACAAGCCGAAGCATAATTTTGCCTAATCCCTATAGATGCGATCATAAAAATTTTTCAACATACCTGCTGTTGCCCCCCAGATGAACTTATCACCATATGGCATGGCATAATACGCCCGATTTTTACCCTGCCAGTAACGGCTGTGTTTTTGGTGGTTTTCAACGGTCATTAAGAATTCCAGCGGAACCTCAAAAGCCTCATCCACCTCTCGTTTGTCAAGTTCAAGCTGATATGTCGAAGGCACCAGACCCACCACCGGTGTTATTCTAAATCCACTGCCAGTCTGATAGGTGTCCAGATAGCCGACAATGTCAACCAGAGAAGGGTCAAGCCCGACTTCTTCATTCGCCTCTCTCAGAGCTGCAGCTACAATACTGTCGTCACATTTCTCAACTTTACCGCCGGGAAAGGCCACCTGGCCGGGATGCGACGCCATATTTTCCGGCCGGCGGGTCAGCAACACCCGGGCACCTTTTTCATAATTTATAACCGCAATCAAAACAGCGGCGGCCCGCGGTGGCACACTCAAATCTTCACAATAATCCGGGTTAAGATCAAAATCACTGCGCCCGCTTGGAAGCGAAAAATCAAAAGCCGAAGCAGGCACCTCCTGCCGCAAGGCAGATTTCGCCAGCCGCCGCAGCTCATCTGCCGTATATTCGAATTTCTGCAACGTTAAAAACCAGTTCCAAAATTAGTTTTCTTTTTGGGAAGTCCTGAAGCCAGCCCGCTCCCCCGGCCCAACCACCCGATAAGGTACCCTGTGGGTGGTTGGGCCGGGGGAGCGGGCTGGCTTCAGGACTTCCCAAAAAACCTCATAAAAACTCAAGCTCATCGGCCTTCGCCATTGGATAAAACTCACCTCGGCTCCATACCCCGAAACTCAAATCACCATCCACCTCATGTTCACATCCAAGACCGACCAGACCATATAACACCGCCCGGCATATCAGCGCTTCCAGACGGTCACGTACCAGAACATAAGGTTTAAGCCCGTGATTGACCTTTTCGGTTTCAAATCTGATCGGATGATCCCGATCAACGCAAACTTCATCGCCCACATTGGTGGTAAAAGTGATGACCTGCTGGCGCCCCTGACCTTCAACAGCCATCAAAACCGCTAGAAACGGGGCATCATCCACCGTGATGCCAACCTTTTCAACCGGTGTCACCAGATAATATTTACCATCGTCATCATGGCGCAAAACCGTTGAAAACAAACGCACCAGCGGCTTGCGGCCAATGGGGGAACCCATATAATACCAGGTGCCGTCGCTGGCAATTCGCATGTCCAGATCACCGCAAAATGGTGGGTTCCAAAGGTGAACCGGCGGCAGGCTTTTGGATTTCCTCGCTGCCTGATCCACCTGCGTCAGCCCTTTGAGGCTCAATGGTGTTTCAATGCCGGTTGCGATTTCACTCGCCATAATGATGCCATTTCAATATCTTAAATCTCATATCAGCCATGACCGTAAAGGATTTTCGATAATAATTCGATAGTGAAACGCATAATTTAACTACCCGAACACGTCGCATTCACATATTCTCGACGTTAACGATCAACGCTTCTTAATTGCAACATTTCAACTATAATGGGTCTTATGCATACCATCAATGAAGTGGACGCAAACATCGTCCCAAAGTTAGAAAAAACGTCCGAAAAGCTGATTTCAGCCCGTGAAGCAGTTGGTGAAGTTATCTTTGGCCAGGACAAGGTTATTGACCAAACCCTCATTGCCATTCTTTCAGGCGGCCACGCGCTGATTATCGGCGTTCCGGGGCTGGCCAAAACCAAACTGGTCGAAACCATGGGAACTGTTCTCGGGTTAGATGAAAAACGCATCCAGTTCACCCCCGACCTCATGCCCGCAGATATCGTTGGTTCTGAAGTTCTGGAGGAAACTGCCGACAAAAAACGCGCCTTCCGCTTCATCAAGGGACCGATTTTCTCGCAACTGCTGATGGCTGACGAAATAAACCGGGCAAGCCCGCGCACCCAGTCCGCACTGTTGCAGGCGATGCAGGAACATCACGTCACTGTGGCCGGTGAAACCTACCCCCTGCCACGGCCGTTTCATGTGCTCGCCACACAAAATCCACTGGAGCAGGAAGGCACCTACCCCCTGCCCGAAGCGCAACTGGACAGGTTCATCCTTGAAATTGATATCACCTATCCCGACCTCGATGCTGAACGCCGCATGCTGTTTGCCACCACCGGGGCTACTGAAATTCTGGCTAAAAAAGCAATTTCCACCCCGGAACTTATCAACGCACAAAGTCTGATCCGGCAAATGCCGGTGGGTGACGCAATTGTTGAGGCCATCCTTAAACTTGTGCGCGGGGCGCGTCCCGATGATGCCGGGGCTTCGCCTGAGATAAAAAAACACGTGGCCTGGGGTCCGGGCCCACGCGCCAGTCAGGCTTTGATGCTGGGTGTACGGGCAAAATGCCTGCTCGAGGGTCGTTTGAGCCCGTCACTTGACGATGTGCTGGCGCTCGCCCGACCGGTGCTGAAACACCGCATGGCCCTGACATTTGCCGCCCGCGCCGATGGTGTTCGCCTCGGAAATATTGTTGATCATCTGTGTGACAGTATCAGTTAGGTCATTAAAAACATGGGACCTACCAGCGAAAATACACAGAAAAATGACAAAGAAGCAGGCTATCGCTGGCGCGAAAAAGCTGAACATCTGGCCAGTTCATTACCGCCCTTGCTGGCCCAGGCTGACCGCGTTGCCCACACGATAATTCAGGGCATGCATGGCCGCCGGCGCACTGGTGTCGGCGAAGCATTCTGGCAGTTCAGGCACTACCAGCCCGGCGATATGTCCAACCGTATCGACTGGCGCAAATCCGCTCACAGCGACGCTTTGCTGATCCGCGAAAACGAATGGGAAGCCGCCAACACCGTCTGGCTGTGGTGCGACTGCTCGGCTTCGATGGGGTTTCAGTCTTCGCTTGCCACCTCCACAAAGGCTGATCGCGCCATCCTGTTAACCCTTGCCCTTGCAGTATTGCTGGTGCGCGGCGGTGAAAGAATTGGTATTCTGGGCTCCGATCTGCCACCTGCGACCGGCCAACGGGCAATCCGGCGTCTGGCCACCTTGTTGCTTAACAAAGAGCGGGGGAACGATCCCTCTTTGCTTTCGCTGCCACCACGCTCTGAAATGCCCCGGTTTTCCACGGCGGTTTTTTTCTCGGATTTCCTTGAACCGGTGGATCAACTGGTCGAACGCCTGTCAATTCTGGCAACACCGGACGTCAGCGGTCACCTGGTTCAGATACTTGATCCCGCAGAAGAAACCCTGCCCTATTTTGGCCGCACCGAATTTTCCGGCATGGAAGATGACACCCGGCTGACGGTCGGCAAGGCCGAAAGCCTGGCTGGGGAATTCGCCGATAAGATGGCCGAACACCGCGCAAATATTGCCGACATTGCAACCCGGCTGGGCTGGACCTATTCACTCCACCGCACAGATGACACAGCACAATCAGGCCTGCTCAAACTCTATGGCCTGTTGGGGGATTATACCGCCCTGCGCAATGTTCTGGGCAGTGGTGCCGCCCACATGAGTTCTACCGCAGGCGGGCAATAAGGATGTTGTCCCTCGGCACCATAGGTTTTCTGTTTCCCCTCGCCTTAACAGCCTTGCTGTTATTGCCGCTTGTCTGGTGGCTTTTGAGGATTACCCCGCCCCGACCCAAAATTATCGCCTTTCCCGCGGTAAGATTATTGTTTGGCCTCAGCGACAAGCAGGAAACATCTGATAAAAGCCCGTGGTGGCTGATAATGCTCAGAACCGCGCTGGCCGTATTTATCATCCTCGCCTTTGCCCGGCCGGTCCTCAATCCGGCCAAAAAATTAAGTGCAGGCTCCGGCCCCATGGTCATTGTCGTCGATGACACCTGGGCCTCGGCATCCAAGTGGAAATTGCGCCATACCCTTCTGCTTTCCCTGATTGAAGAAGCCGCCCGCAGCTCAAGGCCGGTGGCAATTGACACCACAGCTTTGCGACTAAACCCACCCGCGCCCACTTTAAAAACCGCACAGGCGGCAAAAGAAATTGCCCTTGCCTTGCAACCCCAACCGTTCAAGGCCGATCGCGCAAAGACTGCTTTGCGATTGAAAAAAGCACTGGCGCAAACAAAAGCCCCTGAAGTTTTCTGGCTGACTGACGGTCTGGACTATGGCCAATCGGAGAGTTTTGGCGCAAGCCTGACCGCCCTGGGAGATGGTGCGGGTACCTTAAGCATCGTTACCCGCAAGAATGGCGCCGACATTCTGGCGCTCCTGCCGCCTGCCATCAAGGAGGGTGAATTGATCTTGCGCGCCGCCTCCACGCGTAAAACAGTCCTTTCTTCCCCGCTGCCCGCTGTCCGCGCCGTGGCTGCCAACGGGCGCAACCTTGGTCAGGCCACCTTAAAGCCTGGCAAGGATGGCATTCTGGAAGCGAGATTAATTTTGCCCTCGGAACTCAGAAACAGCATTCGCCGGCTGGAAATCACTGACCAGACCTCAGCGGGAGCCGTGTTTCTGCTTGATGACAGATGGCGCAGGCGCCCTGTCGGGCTTGTTTCGGGAGGAGCCGCAGACCTGGCCCAGCCCCTGCTCGGTCCGCTGTATTATGTCCGCCGCGCCCTGTCGCCTTACGCCGAAATCCGCTCGGCTAAAAATGATCCCGACACCTCCACCATCTCCGCATTGCTGAGGGAACCCCTGGCGCTTCTCATTTTGGCCGATGTCGGCAAACTGGTCGGCAGCGATGAGGCTCTGGTCAATAAATGGGTTGAGCGCGGTGGCATACTGGTGCGCTTTGCCGGGCCGCGTCTGGCCAGCCTCAATGATAATCTCATCCCCGTTGACCTCAGGCGCGGAGGCCGCACTCTGGGCGGTGCATTAACCTGGAGCAAACCGCAGACACTGGCGGAATTCCCGGAAAACAGTCCCTTTTTCGGCTTTAAGATCGGAAATGAAATTTCCGTTTCAAGGCAGGTTTTGGCCGAACCTACACCGGATCTGCCGGAAAAAACCTGGGCGCGTCTCGCCGATGGCACTCCCCTTGTCACTGCCAGCCCAAAAGGTGCGGGTCAGATTATACTATTCCATGTCACCGCCAATTCAGACTGGTCCAACCTGCCTTTGTCTGGCCTGTTCGTAAACATGCTGCGACGTATTCTTGACCAGTCCTCGGTGGTTGATACAGCGACACAAGGTGCCAGGAAATCAACAATCCAGCAATCGCGAACACTGCCTCCGTTCAAAATTCTCGATGGCTTTGGAAGCCTGCAACAACCATCGGCGACAGTAGAACCCATTGAAATAATTACTCTGGAAAAGGCGACCCCAGGTGCGGCGAACCCTCCCGGTCTGTATGGTACGCCCGGCACCCAGCGCGCCTTGAATGTTACTGATAACAACACCAGACTGGTGGTTCTTGAAAAATTTCCAGCCGCAGCATCAAAAGTTGCCTATGTCGCCATTCCACCCGTGCCTCTGACACCCTGGGCTTTTGCTTTGGCCCTGCTGTTATTGCTTGCCGATTGTATCGCCGTTCTGGTCTTGTCGGGCCGACTGGCGCAAGCCTTGCGACGAAATCACGGTGCCGTAGCTTCTGTGTTCATTGCAGCCTTTGCAGCCCTCACCTTAACAGCCACCATCAATCCGGTTCGGGCACAATCATCAGCCGAGGAGGTTTTTGCACTTAGGGCTTCTCTGGTAACCCGGCTGGCCTATGTCATCACCGGCTCGGAACAGCTCGATTCGACCAGTGCCGCAGGGTTGACCGGATTAAGTCTCGCCTTGCAGGAACGCACCTCCCTGGAGCCGGGCGTCCCCATGGGCGTTAATATTGAAACCGATGAACTGGCTTTTTTCCCGCTGTTGTACTGGCCCATATCCCCCGCTGCCGAGCCATTGAGTGATAAAGCGGCCGCCCGAATAGATGCCTACATGAAAAACGGCGGCACCATATTTTTCGACACTCGTGACCGCCAGTTGTCCTTGCGCGGAATAGACGGCAACGTCACCGGTCCCAGTTCAAAAGCCTTGCGTCTGCTGTTGGGGAAACTGGACATTCCAGCGCTGGAAATTGTTCCGGCATCTCACGTACTCACCAAATCCTTCTATCTGCTCCAGGGCTTTCCCGGGCGCTGGACCGGCGGCCCCTTATGGGTTGAGGCCTCAAACTCCGCCGCTGTTGCGGATAAGGAAACCCCCCGGGGCAGGCTCAACAATGATGGTGTCTCCACCATTATTATCGGCTCCAACGATTATGCCGCCGCCTGGGCACGAGACCGCTACAACAAATATCTTTTCCCCGTTGTCCCCGGCGGTCCGCGCCAGCGTGAGCTGGCTTACCGCACCGGCATCAATATCGTCATGTACGCCCTTACCGGGAATTATAAAGCCGATCAGGTTCATTTGCCTGCCCTGCTTTAACGGCTGGGGCAATAATCATGGGCTGGTCTATCTCCATAGATCCACTGTTTCCACTGTGGTCGATTGCCATAGCCGCCGCAGTCTGTTTAGCCCTGCTGGCTGTAATGTTTATTCTGGGTTTGCGTGGCAGCACCTTGCGCACCGCCACCATGGCAATCCTGTTGCTGGCATTGCTCAACCCGATTATCCGTGGTGAAACCCGCAACCAGTTTGACGATATCCTTCTGGTCGTGTCGGATAATTCCGCCAGCCAGAAAATCGGTGCGCGGCTAGATCAGACCGCCAGGGCATTGAGCACACTCAGGAACAAACTTGCCCCGTTCAAGAACACTACCGTCAGGTGGGTAAAGGCCGATACCACTCCCTCAACCACCAACCGCGGCACACGATTGTTTGCAACCATCAATGACGCCCTTGGTGATATTCCGCCCGAACGGCTGGCCGGTGTTATTTTGATCACCGATGGTCAGGTGCATGATGTGCCGGAAAACCTCGATTCTTTGACGCTCACTGCGCCCATACACACGCTTTTGACCGGCGACAGAGATAAAGGCGATCGTCGAATTACCATCGAACGCGCACCAAAATTTGGCATTGTCGGCGAGGAACAATCAATCATCTTCAAAATTGAAGACCTGCCTTCAGCCGCACAATCTGCTGCAGGAAAACCCGGCAAGCCAACGCTCGTATCTGTTACCACCAGACGCGATGGCAGGATTATCGACAGGTTTCAGGTTTTAACCGGTGAAAGTGTTGAAATAAATCTGCCTATTGAACACACCGGCCAGATTATCTCCGAAATAACCGTTGCGGCCAGCGGCAATGAAATCAGCCTTCGCAACAATCGTGCCGTCATCACCACGCAAGGGGTGAGGGATCGTTTGCGGGTGCTGCTGGTGTCGGGTGAGCCGCACTCAGGCCAAAGAACCTGGCGCAATCTGCTCAAGGCCGATCCCGCCGTTGACCTGGTTCATTTCACGATACTGCGACCGCCGGAAAAACAGGACGGCACACCAATTAAAGAACTGTCGCTGATCGCCTTTCCCACCCGTGAGCTGTTTTCTCTCAAATTGAACGAGTTTGACCTGATCATTTTTGACCGTTATCGCCGACGCGGCGTATTGCCTTTGATATATCTCGCCAATGTGGCTGATTATGTTGAAAATGGTGGCGCTGTTCTAAGTGCCGCAGGTCCCAGTTTTGCCTCGCCTCTGTCGTTGTTCAGAACGCCCCTGTCGGCCATTTTACCAGCCGCCCCAACCGGTGAAGTCACCGAGCAGCCATTCCGCCCCAAAGTTACCGACGTTGGCCGCCGCCATCCGGTCACACGCTCCTTACCCGGCGCACAGGATAAAGAGCCAACCTGGGGTCGCTGGTTCCGGCTGATTGATGTGGAACCAACAGGCGGCGACGTCATCATGTCGGGAGCAGGCGATAAACCTTTGATGGTTCTGAAACGCCAGGGCAAGGGCCGGGTTGCACAACTGCTGTCCGATCAGGCCTGGCTGTGGGCGCGCGGCTATGATGGTGGTGGCCCCCAGGTCGAGCTGCTGCGCCGCATGGCCCACTGGCTGATGAAAGAACCTGATCTGGAAGAAGAAGCTTTAGTGGCCACACAGGTAGGCAATGATTTGAAAATCGAACGCTTCACCATGAAGGAAACCACAGCTGCAATCAGTGTCAGTAACCCCGAAGGCAACAATTCCTCACTCGAATTAACGCAGGTGAAACCGGGACAGTGGAGCGGCATCATCAAAGATGCAACACCGGGGATTTACCAGTTATCCGATGGTGATCTATCCAAAGCAGCCGTCTTTGGCATCCTTGATCAAAAAGAATTTTCCGACATCCGCCCCTCGGAAGAAATCCTCAAACCGGTCAATAAAGCCACCGGCGGCAAGGCCTTCTGGCTCGGCGAGAACATCAACCTGCCCGCCATCCGCTATATCGATGCCGGCCGGCGCATGAGCGGTTCCGGCTGGCTCGGCATTCAGAAAAACAACGCCTACACAATATCCGCCCTCAAAGACATCCCGCTGCTCAGCGGCCTCCTCGCACTGGCCGCCGTGTTGGGACTGGTGTCACTGATGTGGTACCGCGAGGGCCATTAGAGCACTTCTTTTTTCCTGATTGAACGGCCCGGCGAAACAACGCCCTGCACATCCGCAAAAACACCGTCCACAAGCTCACAATATAACAACCGCTGCGGATCACACGGTCCCGGCATGATTATTTGTCCCGGTGGCACTTTTTGGAAACCCTGGCGTGCGTAATAGGTTTCATCCCCCACCAGAACCACCAGCTGGTGGCCAAGGGTTTCGGCGCGGGCCAGACCTGTCGCGATCATATCCAGCCCCCAGCCTTTACCGCGCCTAGCAGGATCAACCGCCAGTGGACCCAGCATCAAAGCCGGTGTCGCCACGCCAATCTTGACCGGCCAGAAACGGATGGTGGCGACAAGCTCATCACCCAAAAAACCGGCAAAGCTCAACTCCGGCAACGCGTCTGCCCCTTCGCGCAGGCGATAGGCTGTTTTGGCAAAACGGCCAGGGCCAAAAGCTATATCAAGCAGGTCTTCGACCACTTTGGCATGGGACAGTTCTTCGGGGATTATTTTAAACGATTGATCAGACATCGGAACTTCCAGACACATAGAAAGGGAATTTAGAGGTGATGCCGGCATCACGTGTCTGAAGTTTTTAATGTAGCAGAAAAATCAGCAGCGCAGACCGGCGTTCGCAAGGAAGATGCGAATGTGTCGTCGTCGGTTAATGCAGGTGGTTGGAAGCATTGTTGCGCTCTTTTTATTTAATTTGTGAATTCTGGTTAGCACGGCAATTGGAATGCGTCTACAGATTTTCCGCTAAACTGGATTACATGCCAACCCACGCCGCAGGCCAACCTTTGTAGAGGGCAAATATATAAAGCACGTAAATGCTGAGGAATACGACCGCTTCAGTGCGGCAAATTCCCCTGCCTGTCACCAGAACCGGTATCAGCAGGATAGTGGTTGCCAACATAAACCAGCTGTCAAACTGGGCAATTTGCGCCACAAAATCAATGGGAGCAATAATTGACGTGGCACCCAGAATGAGCAACACATTGGAGATATTGGAGCCAATGATGTTGCCAACTGCCACATCGCTGCGCCCCTTGAACGCGGCAATAACCGAGACTGCCAACTCAGGCAGGGAGGTGCCGATAGCCACAATGGATAAGGCGATAACGGCCTCTGACATGCCAAAATCACGCGCCAGGGTTACCGCACCCTGAACCAGCAGATCAGCCCCCCAGACCACTCCCGCCAGCCCTATTAAAAACATTCCAACTGAAAAAATCAGTTTTTGTGGAACGCCGCTGTGTTCTTCAAGCTCCATCAGGGTAAGTTCCTGGCCGACATCTCCTTTGACCTGTTCAGCCCAATAACAAAAACCAAGATAACCCACATAAGTGCCGAGCATAAAGATACCGGTGATCAGCCCGATTGTTCCGGTTTGCGCCATCCCGGCCAACAGGGCAGCTGATGCAACCATCATCATACCATCGCGGCGAATAAGTTGTGGCACAACCTTGATCGGTTTGATCAAAGCAGCGACACCAAGTACCAGCAGGATATTCGACAGGTTGGATCCCACTACATTACCGGTGGCAATATCAGGTGCGCCCCTTAAGACAGCATCAATAGAAACCGAAAGCTCGGGAGCAGAGGTGCCAATTGCTACAATGGTCAGGCCGATAACGATGGGAGGGACATTAAGATGCCCGGCAATCGCCACAGCACCGCGAACCATAATCTCACCACCGACAATCAACAGGGCAAAGCCCGACAGTACCAGAAAATATGCCAAATACCTGAGCCCCCAAAGCGCCGGAATACAACAACAGAATCACTTATTCATAAGATAGGGATGCGTTACGGGATTACCAGAGGCTTCACCAGTGTTCGCTGGGTTCAGATGGCAGAAAAATTTCCTGTAGTCGTTTTTTTGTACCAGTTGTGGTGTTTTCCGGCAGACAATCAATGTCGAAAAATCCGCACTCGGCAATTTCCAGACTTTGGCGCTCTACTTTTTCCCAGCGACGCACGATGAACAGGGCCACATGGTCACCCTTAAAATTTTCAAAATTTGCATAGATCGCAAATAATTCGGGCCGGCCAGGACAACGCACCCCGGTCTCCTCATCAAGCTCTCGTCGCATCGCTGTTTCAAAACTCTCATTATGCTCAACCCCGCCACCGGGAAACATCCACCCCGGCATATAACTGTGACGCACCAGCAGCACCTTGTTGTCATCATCCAGCACCACCGCGCGCACGCCAAGTGTTTGCCCGCGCACCAGACGAAAGAAGGGCTGAAGCGTAAACCTGAACAGCGGTTTTAACAGGCGAACAGATACCATGGTTTTTTATCGAGTACCTTTCATAACCTGTTAACCGGCCATGCATCCAACGCAGGTCAGAGGTGCAAACAAACCCCTACCACAAAGCCCGGTTTGATACTATCTAACCATCAACAGCAGCGGCCAGTTCGGCCACACAATTTCAACTCAAACCTGGGAGACCTGGACATGAATAACTTCATCTACAAGCTATTTTCCGCAAAAGCCAAAACCACCGATTATGTCTGGCGTCCTGACGTAAACCTCGACACTCCCTGGATTGCCTGCACACTGAACCCGACCGCCAGTTCATAAGGACTGCCGGAACTCTCCGGGTATAATCAGCAGACGTTAAATTTATTAGCGCCGGGCGACACATGTCGCCCGGCGCTTCTTTTTGGACCGTTTTTAAAAGGCAGACAGCGCTGTAAACCGTTATATTGCATCTGTGACAAATCAAACAGGAGCAGGAAATGACGAGCCGCGAAGATTTAATAACACTTCATAATGGTGAAAAAACCAAGCCTACGTTTTCAAAAGGCGAAATGCAGCGACGGCTTGAAGCCCTGCGTACCATGATGGCGGAAACCGGGATAGATGCCTGCCTGTTCACATCAATTCACAATATCGGTTATTATTCCGGATTTATTTATTGCGCCTTTGGCCGTCCCTACGGTCTGGTTGTCACTGAGAGTGCCTGCACTACCATCAGCGCCAACATTGATTACGGCCAGCCCTGGCGCCGCGGGCATTGCGATAATCTGGTCTATACGGACTGGCAGCGCGACAATTTTTTCCGCGTTGCTGACAGCCTGATCAAAGAAGGCAGCTCAATTGGCATCGAATATGATCATGTCAGCCTGGACACCCGCGAAAAACTGGCAAAAACATTTCCCAAATCAAGCTTTAAAGATGTGGCAGTCAGCACCATGCAGCAAAGAATGATCAAGTCCGACGAGGAAATTGCCGTCATTCGCAACGGTGCCGAGATCGGCGACATTGGTGGTGAAGCCTGCGTAGACGCTATCGCAGAAGGTGTGCCCGAATATATGGTTGCCCGGGCCTCAACGAACCGAATGGTTGATGAAATTGCCAAACGCTACCCCCATTCCGACCTGATGGACACCTGGACCTGGTTCCAGTCCGGCATTAATACCGATGGTGCCCACAACCCCCTGACCACGCGCGCAGTTAAAAAAGGCGACATTCTCAGCCTCAATTGTTTTTCGATGATTTCAGGCTATTACACCGCCCTGGAAAGAACACTGTTTTTTGATCATGTTGATGATGCATCGCTCAAATTATGGCAGATCAATTGCAAGGTTCATCGTCGCGGCCTCGAACTCATCCGCCCAGGAGCCAAATGCAGCGACATTGCCAATGAACTCAATGAAATATTTGCCGAGCATGATCTTCTGCAATACCGCACCTTTGGTTATGGCCATTCCTTTGGCGTTTTATCGCACTATTATGGCCGCGAGGCAGCCCTCGAGCTCCGCGAGGATATCGACACAATCATCGAGCCCAATATGGTTGTATCAATGGAGCCGATGATTACCCTGCCTCAAGGCATGCCCGGCGCCGGCGGCTATCGCGAACATGATATTTTAGTCGTGGGTGAAAAGGGTGCTGAAAATATAACCAGATTCCCCTTCGGCCCCGAACATAATATTGTCACTGCTTAAGAGTAACTCACAGCCATATTGAATCATTTGCACGCAGAGTTAAATCTGCTATTAGAGCCCTGTAATATCCATGGCGTTTGGGTCAAACCCTTAAGCGTTAGTGCTGGAACCTGGGGACAGCTTCGTGTCAACAAGTGAGGTTGTAAATGTCATCCGTTCCTTCAAATGAAGGTGGTCTGGGCCCTTTGAGTCGCTTAAAAAAGTATCGCCGGAAAAAAATCAAAAAATACGGCAAAAAACTCATCTATGGTCTTGAAAAAACACTGGCCAGAGCCTCTCTGGTTGAGAATAAACCCTTTGCCGAAACTACTGAATTTCCCCAGCTTCTGGAAATCGAAAAGAACTGGGAGAAGATTTTGGACGAAGTCCGGGTAATTCTTCAACAACGCGAAGCCATTCCGGGTTTTCAGGAAGTCTCACCCGATCAACACAAACTCGCCATTGACGGCAACTGGCGCACATTTTTCCTCTATGGTTTTGGCATTCCTTTTGCAAAAAACTCTTCTCAGGCACCGTTTACTTCCAAAGTGATAGCGCCCACTGAAAACCTCCAGACCGCCTGGTTTTCAATTCTGGCACCGGGGTATCATATTCCCCATCACCGTGGCGTCACCAAAGGAATTTTACGCTATCATCTTGGCCTGATAATCCCCAAGGAACACGAAAAATGCCGCATTCGCGTTGGCAAGGAAATCCGCGCCTGGCAGCAGGGCAAGGGGTTTGTCATTGATGACACCTTTGATCATGAAGTCTGGAACGACACCGATGAAGAGCGCGTTATCCTCATCGTCGATTTCGACCGCCCAATGAAATGGTGGGGAAGATTGATAAACAACACCTTTTTGATGCTGATGCGCATGACCGCTTTTTATCAGGAGCCAAAAAAGAATATGGCAATTCACGAAGACCGTTTTGAAGCGGCAGTGAACCGGGCAAACGCCAACATGGAAAACCTGAGTGAGCGCGATTAGAACGCTTTCCCCGGCTTTGATAATTAAAACAAAAGGCTTTATGCTCGATCAATGCGCAGCACCCTGAAAATATTTTTCCACGCTCAGCAGACAAAGCCGCTCCTTGTCCTTTTGTGTTTAACCTTGGCAGGATTTGCCGAAGCGCTTGGTATAATGACCCTGCTACCGGCTATTTCTCAAATAACCGGCGGTGTTCAGGAAAATTCATCCGCTGCAAACTTGTTTGTCCAAAACACGTTGACGAGCATCGGCATTGAGCCGAATTTTCTCAATCTGATCATCATCATGACCGGGTTCATGGTTTTGAAGTCACTGCTTGCCTTTATTGCGCTAACCTATGTGGGCTTTCAGGTTTCCGAAGTTGCAACCTCCATGCGCGCCACATTAATCGACAACCTCATGAATGCCCGCTGGGGTTATTTTACCGGACAACGTATCGGCCGTATTTCCAATGCGGTCAGCAATGACGCTACGCGAGCCGGGGCCGCCTATATGGTTGCCGCCCGTTTCATCGCCTTTGGCATCCAGGGATTATCTTACGTTGCAGTCGCCGTAGTGCTGTCGTGGAAACTGGCAGCAATAGGCCTGACTATCGGCCTGACCATTGCCCTGTCGCTGGGAATTTTGATAAAATTGTCGCGCATTACCGGTGCCCGCCAGACCCGGCGAACCTCTGACCTTGTCACCTATCTGTCTGACACCCTCAATAACATCAAGCCGCTTAAAGCCATGGCTCGGTATGACAGTTTGTCAGTGCTGTTCAAAACCAAGATAGCCGGGTTGAAACGCGCACTTCGCGGCCAGGTCCTGGCCCAGAACGGTCGCTTTTACGGCGAAGAAATCATAACGTTTATCTCTCTTGGCACGGCATTATATTTTTCTAAAGAGGTCTGGGACATTCCTGTTGCCGAAATCGGTATCATGGGAATCATCTCTTATCAGATGGTTTCTATCACCGGCAAAATGCAGCGGTTTCTGCAAAAAGCCGTCGAGTTTGAAAGTGCCTATTGGTCAGTCCACGATTTGATTGCCGCGTCTGGCGCTCAGGCCGAACAGCGTCCTGGCACCAAAACGCCCACTTTGACCAAAGCCATCACTTTTAAGGATGTTACCTTCAAATACGAAGATTTACCTGTCCTGGACCAGTTGAATCTGGAAATCCCAGCGGGGGAAATCACCGTTCTAAGAGGTCCATCGGGCAGTGGTAAAACCACCATCGTTGATCTGGTAATAGGTTTTTATCGCGCACAATCTGGCGAAATACGAATTGACGGCGATCTTCTTGATACTATTTCGATCACACAATGGCGCAAAATGATCGGTTACGTGCCTCAGGAACTGACGCTGTTCCACGACACGGTTTTTGCCAATGTAACTCTTGGCGATATGGAATACGATGACAGCCATGTGGAAACGGCCTTGCGCAAGGCAGGAGCCTGGGAATTCATCGCCGGCCTGCCGGAAAGAATGCAGACTGTGGTCGGCGAACACGGCGCCAAAATATCCGGCGGCCAGCGCCAGCGCATAGCCCTTGCCCGCGCTTTGATAAGCAATCCTCAATTGCTCATTTTAGATGAAGTCACCAGCGCTCTTGATCCTGAAACCGAACTTGAAATCTGTAATAATATAAAATCTCTCGGCAAGGAATTTACCGTTCTGTCCATCACCCATCGCCCCATATGGTCAAACATCGCTGACAATCTGTATGAAGTTGGCAACGGTAAAGTGCGCCTTTTGCAACAATCTGATGACAAAAAAATCCCGGCATGATCACTCCATCTTCAGGAATTGGTGGAATTGAAATCCGGCAGGTTGTCACCAAAGCTGACAAGATGGCCTTCCTGCGCGTGCCATTCACGGTTTTTGCCGATGACAAAAACTGGGTGCCACAGCTGTTCGTTGAGCGCCTCGAACATCTTGACCCTAAAAAAAACCCCTTCTTTGATCATGCCGAAGCAGCCTTCTGGATAGCCGTTAATGAGGCAGGTGAGCCTATCGGCCGAATTTCCGCACAGATTTGCAGCATTCACCAAGGACTGTTTCCAGAGAAGGTCGGTCAATTCGGCTTTCTTGATGCCATTGACAATGCAGCCGTCTTCGACCAGTTGCTGGCTGTTGCTGCCGATTGGCTGCAACACCGCGGCATGAAGCACATTCAAGGCCCGTTCAGCCTGTCCATCAATGACGAAGTAGGTCTTTTGGTCGATGGGTTTGATACCCCGCCCTCGCTGATGATGGGCCATGCCATGCCGTACTATGCCGACCACGTTGAACGCCTGGGTTTCAACAAGGCAAAGGACGTCCTGGCTTATGATTACAACTTGGAAACCGGCGATTTCAGCCCAGCTGCAGCCTTGATCAAACGCATAAAGAAAACGCCCGGCCTCAGTGTGCGTAGCCTGGACAAGAAAAACCTAAGTCGCGATCTGGCGATTATTATCGACATATTCACCGAAGCCTGGAGCGACAACTGGGGCTATGTTCCCATGACCAGGCCTGAGATTGATATGCTTGGCAAAAACCTCAAAATGCTGGTGAGAGAAGGCTATGTCACTATTGCCAGTATTGATGGTGAGCCCCAGGCCATGGCGGTTACCTTGCCCAATCTGAATGATGCCATTAATGATCTTGACGGTAAGGTTTTTCCACTTGGCTGGTTGAAAATTCTCTGGCGCATTATCTTGAAGCCGCCAAAATCCGTACGCCTGCTGTTGATGGGCGTGCGCAAAAAACACCAGAACACCACCAAAGGTGCTGCCCTGGCTTTCATTATGATCAATGAACTCAGGCACTACCACCATGGCCGCGGCACGCAAAAATGTGAAATGTCGTGGATACTCGAAGACAACAAGCCCATGCGTCATATGCTTGAAGCCATGGGAGCAAAGCCTTATAAGACTTATCGCATCTACGAACGCGCATTGTAGGCAGGGTATAGACTGACATGAGCTCCGGCACTAAAATCACGGCGTTGATAATGGCGGCGGCACGCGGCCCTGATGATCCAATGGCGCGCGCCTTCAAGGCAGAACACAAATGCCTGATTAAAATCAATGCTATCCCAATGCTGGTGCGTGTGGTCCAAACCCTGAAAGTAGTGCGGGAAATCGGCTCAATCGGTGTCTCCATAGACACCGGCGAAGTGCTCAGGGAAATCCCCGGGCGGGACCAGCTTGTTCTGTTCAAAAGCGCCGACAGCGCCCCCAAAAGCGTGGCTGCTGCCATCAGCCAGATGAACCAGCCTTTTCCGCTTCTGGTCACCACTGCCGACCACCCTCTGCTGACCCCGCAAATGGTGGAATATTTTCTCCGTCATGCCGAGGCCACCGGAGGCGATATCGTCGTTGGTCTGGCCGGTCGTACAGACGTTGAAAATGTTGACCGCACCGTCAAGCGAACCTATTTCAAGTTTCGCGACGGCGAATTCTCCGGCTGCAATCTATTTTATCTCAGTTCCGAAAATGCAATGAATGCCGTACGTTTCTGGCATAAAGTTGACAAACAAAGAAAGCGTCCATTGGCGTTGGCCAGAATGTTCAATGTCGTTGTCTTGATCAAATATCTGCTCGGCCGATTGACCCTCAAAGATGGTCTTGAGAATATGTCAAAATTACTCAAGGTTCGCGCCGATGCCGTCATTCTGCCCTGGGGTGAAGCCGCAATAGACGTAGACAAGCCCGAAGACTACAAGCTGGTGACCAGGCTAATGAAAAAACGCCGTTAGCTCTACCAGGTGGCAACCAGGTGCCTTGCCTGTTGTAAATCAGCGGGAAAATCAACTTCACACCACTCAATACCATCCACAGGTTGTGTCATGACGGTTACCTGTTTGGCTAAAGCGTTGATCACTGATAAATACCATTGCCGCAACCCGGTGGTCTCCATCATCGCTTCTTCAAGCGCTGCGCGATAAAGCATGGGACCTGTCCCGCGAAACAGCAGCATGCCAATGGATTCGGCATTTACCGTATCCACCGGCAGGGTTTTGCCGATTTCCGTCAATCGCGCACCATCCAGCATGACTTTCATATCGTCATTATCATATTGTTGCTTGTGTGCGATCGCCACGGTAATGGGTGCATCAGGTGCTTTGAGAAGCTGTTCGACCATATTTGCCTGAAACAGATTGTCGCCATTGACTAAAATAAAATCCTGATCCATCTGATGGCGTGCCATCCAGCAACTGGCGAGGTTGTCAGCAACCCCAAAAAACGGATTAAACGTGGTTTTCAACACAACATCCGGCACAGTGTCACGCAATTGATCGAGCACTTCGTCAACCTGTATGGCACCGTAGCCGGTAATCACCACAATTTCACTGACGCCACAAGCAGCAAAGGCATTTATCTGCCGCTCCAGCAAGCGACGCCCCCCTATATCCAGCAAACATTTTGGAATATCTTCTGTCAAAGGCAGGAGACGTTTACCCTGGCCCGCTGCCAAAATGACTACTTTCACAATACTCGACCTTTTTCGTATATATAGAACCCGGAACGCCTTCAATGACATTTCAGTTTAGCTAAGTCAACAGCCCCCAACCCATGGCTTCACAAGAAGATGCAGATGATACAATATGTTTTTATTAGCCCACCTTTCTGATGTTCACCTCGCCCCCCTGCCCCGGCCACAGTTGCGGCAGTTATTGGGCAAACGCCTCAGTGGTTATCTGTCATGGCGTCACAACCGCCAGACAATGCACAGCCGAAACATAATCGACCTTATGGTCAGCGACATCAATAAAACGAAACCCGATCACGTCGCTATTACCGGTGATCTGGTTAATATCGCTCTGGAAGCGGAGTTTTCTCAGGCGCAACGATGGCTCAAGGACTTCGGGCCCGGCAACTCGATCAGCCTTGTCCCCGGAAATCATGACGCTTATGTGCCGGTAACGCACAAAAAAGGAATGGGTCTCTGGGATTCTTACATGACCGGCAATATTCCAAATAAGCACCATACCCGCTGTTTTGCTGGTGATTTTCCCTATGTTCGCCGGTTTGATGACATTGCCCTGATTGGAGTTTCAACCGCTATTCCAACATTGCCATTTGTTGCCGGTGGCCGCATCGGCAAAGATCAGCTCGATGCACTGGAAAACATTCTTCGTGATTTTGGTCAACAAAATCTGTGCCGGGTCATTATGATCCATCACCCGCCACTGCCGGGACAGAACCGCTGGCGCAAGGCCTTGTGGGATGCGGAGGATTTCAAAGACGTTCTTGCACACTGCGGAGCTGAACTGGTCCTGCACGGTCATAACCACACCCATATGTTTCAAACCACACCCGGCCCCGAGGCAGCAATTCCAGTCTACGGTGTGCCTTCGGCATCCATGGTCACCAAAAAACACAAACCACCAGCATGTTATTATCTCTTTGAAATCGAAAAAAACCACCAGAACTGGTCCATAAGCGGCACCATGCGTACCCTGTCGCAGAATGAAGCCGGATTTGAATACGGCGGCCCTATACCCCAAGATTAAACCCAAACCCGATATCGACAGAATCTGAACACTTTCAACTGGCAATAAGCATTACTAAAACTCGAAAGCGAGGCAAAATATGGCGAATGCCACCCAGCTTAAATTTGGCTACCCGAACACCCTGATCAAGGAATACGATCACTGGTGTGTCCTTTTGCGACCGCTGCAACCAACGCTGGGCTCTCTTGTTCTTGTCTGTCTGGAGGACGAAACAGCTTTTGCGCAGATTTCGCAAGGTGCATTTAACGAGCTGAAAACTGTTACCCAAGAGATTGAGGCCGGTCTTGGAGCCTTTCGCAGCTTTGAAAAAATAAACTATATTATGCTGATGATGGTAGACCCCAACGTACATTTTCATGTATTGCCACGCTATGGTTCTCTCCAAACGTTCAATGGATATGAATTTCCAGATGTAGGTTGGCCGGCAGCACCCGATTTAAGTGCCAACATTGATCTTGATAACGGCCTCATGTCACCGCTATTGTCCGGGATTAAAGAATTTTGGCCCCGTTAGAGCCAAATAAAGTAAGTGATCGTTAGTATTCTATGTCCACCACAACCAGCAAATACATCCTAGCCCAGGTGATGCCGCCAATGTTGAGCGCGGTTGGCATTGGTCTCGCATTGCTGCTGTCAGAACGTCTGGTTCGATTGCTCGACCTTACCCTGGGCAAGAAAAAATCATTTAGCCTGATTTTTGAAATGCTGGCGTATCTTGCCCCGCATTATCTCGGCATCGCATTGCCGGGCGCTTTGTTTTTAGGCCTCCTGTTCGGCTTCAGCCGGTTGAGTAAAAACAGTGAGCTCGATGCATTTCTGGCCGCAGGATACGGCCTCCACCAGATTGCAAAACCGGTGATAATCTTATCCTGTCTGCTTTCACTTGTTGCCATAATTATTTTTGGTTTTGTTCAGCCCCATTCGCGTTATCTTTATCGCGCCGTTGTTAATTCAATAAAAAGTGTCGATGTCTTCTACCTTGCCGAAGAAGGGGTTTTTATGCGGGTGGGAAAACGCACCTTCATTCTCGATGAACTCTCACGCGGCAACAACAAATTCAAACGTATTTTCATGTATGAAGATACCGGTGCCAAAGGCAGTGAAACCGTTACCGCATCGCAAGGCGCTCTTATTGAAATCAATGAGGACGACAGGCCGGTTTTAAGGCTTGAAGCCGGTCACAGATTGAAGATCAACGGTGAATACTGGACCCCCAAGGAAACAAAAAGGCCGGGGCACGACGTGGCTGAATTCAAAGTCATCGACACCCCGCTTGGCGAAGTCAGCAAGGCAGCTTTTCGTATTCGCGGCGTAGACCAGCGCGAATTTACCATACCAGAACTATGGGGCGCTCTTTCCAAAAAGTCCGGGAAGATAACCGAAAACGCTCTTAATTCCGAGTTTTATCGTCGTATAATCCTCATAATGACGATATTGATATTACCGTTTCTGGCAATACCGTTTTCCATCGGACGACGACGGGATCATCGACCTTACCGCTTTGGCATCGTGCTGATTATTTTAATCGCCTACAATGAGATCATTGAGCAGGGCGCCCTGGCAATCAGGGTTGAAGGGGCATCCCCGTTTTTCGCCCTGTGGGTACCATATCTGGTTCTGGCAGCATTTTCATTCTGGCGGTTTTACCGCACCGCCATGTCGCTGACGCCCGACAGGCTGGAACTGGTGGTAGATGTTATTAACGATTATTTCCGCCAATTGTTTTCCCGCTTTAACAAAACGGCTGAGGAAAAACAATGACCACGCTTTCCCTGTTATTGTCAAAACTCTTCCTTTCCCGGTTTTTCATTATTCTTGCCGGCGTGACAATGTTTGTTCTCTCCCTCGATATTGTCACCTATGCCGATGATATATTAATGGTCAACGATGGCAAACTGTCCGGCATCTGGTATTATGCCTTGTTACGTGCGCCCGGCATCGCCTCCCAGTTTATATTGATTTCAATTTTGATAGCCCTGTTGTTAATGCTGACGGAAATCAGCAGAAACAGCGAACTTGTGGCAATCTGGGGCGCCGGCGTTTCCCAGTATCGTTTGCTGATGGCCCTGATGCCGGTGGCGGTGGGCCTGGGGCTTTTTCATTTTGCCCTGGTGGACCGCGCAGTGCCGATGGCTGCACCTGTACTGAACCAATGGGCAATCGGGGATTACAGCAGCAAAAAGCTTTCTGTTGGGTCTAAAGATCCAATCTGGATGCGCTCTGGCAAAGATATCATTCGCGCCGTATCAACCAATGTCTCCACCACCAAATTATCACAAGTCACGGTTTTTCGCCGCGATGGTGATGGTATTTTGCAGGAACAGATAATGGCCGATACCGCCGAACAACGCGGCCAGCGCTGGCTGTTGACAAATGTTACCATCTACAGCCGCGAGAACCTGCCGCCAACACAAGTCGATCAGATGATCTACACCGGCTTGATGCGACCGGCAGCAACGGGTGCGCGCAAGGGTGACCCGGAAGAAATGTCGATTGCTGATTTGTTATATTTCGTTGATAACTCAGGTTTTGGTCTTCGGCCGCCACATGTTTATTCCACCTGGGTACAAAAACGTCTGGCCTCGCTTACCACCGGAATTTTAATGTTATTCATCGCCATTCCCCTGGCCCACCGGTTCAGGCGTGGGGGCGGCCTGGGTATGTTGTTTGCCGCCGGTATCGGTATGGGATTTGGCTACTTTATCTTTGATGGCATAACGCTTACCATGGGTGAATTGGGGATTTTACCGCCATGGGCTGCAGGCTGGATGCCACCACTCATATTCACAGGTATTGCAGGATCGATTGCAATAAACTATGAGACCTTGTGAACCACGTGGTACAAAGTGTAAAAGAAAGTTCAAAACAGTTTGACGAAAAGCTCTCAAAGTGTGGCAGAGGATAATATGCAATCTGCCCGCACCCCAGAAACAATAAGCCTTTGCATTCTCGGCAACAGCGATGTCGAACTGTGGGGCATGAGCCCGGCAACAAGAATTGAGCGGGCTTTTAGTCGCGCCGGCATCAAAAATACCATTGCCGAAAGTGACCTCATCGAAAATACCGGACCGGTTATACTTGTGCGCGGGGATGCGGTTTTGGACGAGCCCCTGACCGGCCATCTGGCGGCATGTGAAAACCTGATGATTTTGGGCAATGGATCAGGAAACCCTGTACCCGTTGCTGCCCATGTGAGTGCTGATAACGGCTGCAAAACCGCCGATGCCATTAAAAGTGAAGCAAAAACCGCGCTGTCCGGCGTTAAAATCCAGTCCCCCGGCGACATTGACGCCAATTACTGGAAGGCTTTGCGAAAACGTGAAACTCCATATGCTCTTGTAATCAATCATGAAAATTCATCTGATGTACTATGGCGAATTTTCATGGGCACTTATAAAGGTGCCACAGATTTCATTACCAAGCACGTGTGGCCCCGTCCCGCTTACCACACCACCAAATTAATCGCCCCCATCGGCATCACACCTAATATGGTCACAAGCTTAAGTGCTGTCATGGTGGTTCTGGCATTTTTTCTGTTCATGCAGGGTAATTACGGCTGGGGTCTGGCGGCAGCCTGGATGATGACTTTCCTCGACACAGTTGATGGCAAACTTGCCCGCGTAACCCTGACATCAAGCCCATGGGGAAATGTCTTTGATCATGGCATCGATTTGATTCACCCGCCCTTCTGGTATTGGGCCTGGGCGGCAGGCTTAAGCGTTGCCGGTACGGATTTCACCTCAAACACCATATACTGGTTATTGGCAGTGATTATTGGCGGTTATGTTCTTCAGCGCCTGATTGAAGGTTTGGCCATTATGGCATTTGGTATAGAAATTCATATCTGGCGCCCTGTTGATACTTTCTTTCGCCAGATCACCGCACGGCGAAACCCCAATCTCGCCATTCTCACAATATCAGCAATCGCCGGACGCCCCGATTATGGTCTCTATGCAGTTGCCGCCTGGACCGCCTTATGCCTTGTTCTTCATAGTCTGCAGCTGGTACAGGCCTGGCAGGAAAAACGGAAAAACGGCACCCTGTCTTCCTGGTTAACCAAACCCTAGAGACTGTCGATGACAATTGGACTGATCATCAACCCAAAAGCCAGAACCTACCACCACTCCAAACGGGTGCGGAAAAGTCTAGATAAATTGTCGGCCTATGCTGAAACCGAATTTCTGGAAGATTTTGACACCCTGTCGCAGATAGTCTCGCGGCTGGCACAAAAACAATGTGACCACCTGGTCATTAGCGGTGGCGACGGTACCGTTCAGGCAGTCCTCACCCATCTGGCTGAAGGCAATCATTTCCAACACCAGCCAACGCTGATCCTGTTGCCCCATGGCACCACCAACATGACCGCCAAGGATGCCGGCATTGCCTCACTGTCAAAATCCGACCGCCTCATTACAGCCATCGCCGGGCATGGCGTTTCCAGGTTGCCTGGTGAAATCGTAGAACGCCACACCATAAGAATAGCCAATCCAGGAAGCGGTATGCCCCTGCATGGCATGTATTTTGGCTGGGGCGCGGTCCACCGTGCCGTGCTCAAGTGCCAGAAAGATGTTCACGCCATGGGGTTCAGAGGCGACCTTGGTCCAGCCCTCACCCTTTTAGGCTCCTGGGTCTCACATTTGCTTGGGCGCACCGGCAGCGATCCTGACCGGATCGTGCAGGGCTGCAAACTCTGTCTCGTAGCCGATGGCAAAACCAGAGTTGACAGTCAGCAGCTTCTGCTGTCCATCACCACCTTGGAGCACCTCATCGCCAATTGCAGACCGTTCTGGAACCAGAGTGAAAATGCGCTGAAAACCACGCTCATTGCCTATCCGGTACAAAAAACTCTGCGCATGTTAATCCCGGTGCTTTATGGTGATAAACGCAGGAAAATCACCGAGCCGGGCTATGACAGTTTTTCGGCCCGCCAATTATCGTTTGAAACAACGAGCGATTGTATACTTGATGGTGAAGTTGTCACCGCACCTGAAGATGAGCCGCTGCAACTGTCGCTGGGTCCGCAATTCAGGTTTTTGAAGCTCTGATACAAATGGTCACCAATGCAGAATAGTAAACTTCGCACCCTCATCGAAGCAACATCATCCAAACCTGTTGTAGCCGAGATTGAAGCCATCGCCGCCACTATACGCGCGCGCCATGAAATCTCGGTTTTGGCAATTCTCGGCTATGGCTCGTGTCTGCGCGGCGAACATGTCGCCGACACATTAGTTGATTTTTATGTCATTGTTGAAAATTACAGATCAACCCACAAAAACATATTTTCCCGTATTGGCAACCGTCTATTGCCACCCAATGTCTATTATCAGGAATGTTCATATAACAATCAGATCATCCGCTGCAAATATGCCATTGTCTGCCTCACCCAGTTTGGTAAAAAAGTATCCCCGAACACCAAAAACCCCTATTTCTGGGCACGCTTTTGCCAGCCTGCCGCGTTGATTTACGTCCGCGATGACACCACTAGAAACAGAATAATTGACGCTTTGATGACAGCCGTCACCACCACGTTGAGCGAAGCTGAAAAACTTGCACCTTCAGCATCTGCCCATGCACAGTGGATAGAGATTCTGTCACAGACCTATAAAACAGAATTGCGCTCGGAACGCTCCAACCGTGCAGCTGCGATCGTCAATGCTGATCCTGACTACTATGAAGCCCTGCATGATGCCGTCCTGGAAAACTCTCAAAAACCAGCCTCATCAACAGCTGACAATTCCGGCTGGAGCCAACGACGGCTCGTAGGGAAAACGCTTTCGGTTTTGCGTCTGATCAAGGCTGCCTTCACCTTTGATGGCGGTGCTGATTACCTTGCCTGGAAAATCACCCGCCATTCAGGTGTCGAGGTCAATCTGACGCCATGGCAGCGCCGTCACCCGATTTTATCGGCACCAAAACTGTTTTGGCAGCTTTATGCCAAAGGTGCTTTTAGATAAAACTCAGGCATTTGGCGGCGTGGTAACCTCAGGCAACGACAGAACGACAGTTTCAAACAAAGAGATAATCTTGTCTATATCCTGTTCGCTGTGACCGGCTGACACACTGCAGCGCAACAGACACACACCATTTGGTGTTCCCGGTGGCAGGGCAATATTAACGTAAACACCTGCATCCAATAACCTGTTCCACAAAACAATAGCGGTTGGCTCGTCAGCAATGCGCACAGCTATAATCGGGCTTGGCACATCGCAACACAGCTCAAGGCCCAAAGATTTAAAGCCGCGATGAAGGCGTTCACTGTTGTGTCGCAGTTTTTGCCGCAACTCAGGTCGCGCTTCCAGCTGTTTTATCGCCTCTTTAACCGTCGCTATCGTTGCCGGTGAAGGTGAAGCTGAAAACATATAAGCGCGCGCAGCAAAACGCATCATTTCAAATAATTCATGGTCACTGGCAGCAAATCCACCAATGGCACCAAAACTTTTGGAAAATGTACCGACGACAAAATCAACATCGCTTTCCAGCCCCGCCTCATCAGCAAGCCCGCGTCCGTTGTCGCCCAAAACACCGGTTGAATGAGCCTCATCCACCAGCAGCTCAAAGCCATATTCATGTTTGACATCAACAAATTCGCGCAAGGGTGCGCGATCACCAAACATCGAATAAATACCTTCGAGAACCACCAGGCGACCGCCCTCATCTGCGCTTGAGCGCCGCAGCCGCTTGGCCAGATCATCAGCATTATTATGCTTGAAACGAATAAGCCGTGCGCCTGAAAGCGCACAGGCATCATAAATGCTGGAATGACTGTCGGCATCAAGATAAACCGTATCGCGCGGCCCCGCCAATCCGGCAATTGCCCCCAGATTGGCCTGATAACCGGTAGAAAACACGATCGAGTGTTTGCGATTGAGGAAATCAGCAAGCGATTTTTCCAAATCAAGATGGAGTGCATAAGAACCATTGGCAATGCGTGATCCGGTAGTGCCGGTGCCATGATCACCAAGCGCTTTTTGCCCTGCCTTGATGCAGGCTTCATCAAAGGTAATCGCCATATAATTGTTGGTGCCGGCTAAAATAACTTCCTTGCCGTCAATGCGCGCGCGCGTCGGTGAATAAACATCATCCATCCTCAGGCCGACTGCATTTCGGCCCAACTCCAGCATTTTTTTGTGGCGCTCCACCAAAGGGCGGTATTTTTCCAGAATATCCATTGCTTTATGCCCCATTGACGCGAGCTTTTACCACATCAATCAAATCGCTCAATGTGCGTGTTTCGCCCAGTATATTAAGTGGAATGTCGATGTCGAATTCATCCTCAACCTCCATGACAAAATCCATTACCGAGACCGAATCGATGTTCAGATCAGCGGCAATATCAGTATTTTTTTCAAGCTTTACATCTGCTGTATTGAACGGTCCAATCAACCGGCACAATTTCGCAAAGATTTCATCATCAGTTGCCATTTTCTACCTTATAAAATACCAGGCTCCGTGGGCGCATACGCACAGAGAGTAAAAATACTATATCCATTTTTCTTTCCGGTACCACTCCACCGTTTTTGAAAATCCGTCTTTAAAACCTGTCTGTGCCGACCACTTGAAATACTCCTCAAACATAAAATGTTTTGCCACCCAGTCGGTATGATAGATTTCATCGATCTTCTGTCTGGTTATCATCGGAGTTCTGCCCACCAGTCGAGATGAGATTGAAATACCAATAGCCACCAGTTCACACAATGCCTTGGGCAGAAAATAACTCCATATTTTTCGCCCGGTACTCTCTCCGGCCAGCGTGGCAAGCTGTTTCCACGAATACCCATCATCGCTGCCATCGTGGAGTTCATGGGTTATCTTGGACTTGAATTTCTTCACTGTCGCCGCAACCACGATGGCGCGAGCCAGATCTTGCACAAAAATCAGCGAAATGCGGCTTTTGGAGTTGCCGGGAATAAAGGCAATTTTCCCCAAAAACATTTTAATCAGCGGCAGGGTTGCCTTGTCGCGCGGCCCATATACCACCGGTGGCCTCAGGATAATCCACTCCATATTTCCGGCATGCCTGTGCAAAGCGTGCTCACCTTGTCGTTTGGATGCGGCATAATCGGAAATTTTCGGCTCACGTGCAGCCATGGTCGAAATATGAATAAATCTGCTGATACTGGCGTCCACACAAGCTTTGATCAACCGCTTCATTCCAGCAACATTTATTTCGTTAAACTGCTTCAGGTTTTTGGCCTTGATAGCACCGGCGCAATGAATGAGTGTCTCCGCCCCATCCACAAGACGGGCCAGCGATTCGCTATCCTCAAGAGAGCCTGTGCAAACCTCCACACCTTTAAGCAAGTCAGCCTGTGTTTGAGAGCGCACCAGTACCCGAACCGGAATTTCCTGGCGAACCAGTTCCTCAACCACGTAACGACCGACGAAACCGGTTGCTCCTGTGAGCGCAACGAGACCGTGTGTCATCAAATACCCCGGGGCCAGTGGACAATCACAATTGCGCTGTTAAGACCAGCAATAGCGGTGATTATTCTGCAGCCTCTGCTGCTGCGCCTTCAGCCATGGAGCCTGTGCGCATCCGCGCCGGGGGCACCAGGCTGGCAGCAACACCGGCAAAGATTTCTCCCGATATCAGCAATGCCTTGGCACCGGCACGGGAAAGTTTACCTGAAGAAGTAAATGGCAGGCTGCGCGGCGGCACCAGAACCACTTCGCATTCAACACCGGAGTGTTGATGCACAACAGAGGAAACCGAACGGCGAAACTCTTCGCGCTGACCCTCATCGCCCAACCGGCACTGCACCAGAACGGCAATCTGCTCACTGCCACATTCCTTATCCAGAGCAAAGGCCGCTGCATCTCCTGCCCGCAATCCATCCAAACGCTCACCCGCCCACTCGATGTCCTGAGGCCAGATATTACGTCCATTGTGTAAAATCAGATCCTTGCTGCGTCCGGTAATTACCAGTTGTTCATCAATCTGATAGCCCATATCCCCGGTTGCCATCCATCCATTGGAATGAAAGACCTCACAGGTGGCAGCATCATTATCATAGTATCCGCCCATCAGGCTTGGACCTTTGATAAATACGTGGCCAATCTCACGCTCACTCAGAACATCTCCGGCATCACCACGAATTTCGACCTGATGGCCCGCCAGAGGTCGGCCACAGGCGACAAATGAGCGAACATTTTGTGGATCGGCAGAATTGCCCTTCACCGCCGGAACAGCACGACGGGAAATCTTGCAGTGAGCCCGGTCAACGTGATCAACCAGAATCGGCTCATCCAGAGAGGCAAAAGTTACCGCCAGAGTTGCTTCAGCCATACCATAGCTGGGTAGAAAGGCGTCGGCGTTGAACGATGATTCGGCGAATGTCTCGCTAAAAGCATTGAGCACATCAGCGCGCACCATATCTCCGCCAATTCCAGCAACACGCCATTTTGAAAGATCAAAATCACCTGCAGCCTGCTTAACCCGGCGACACGCCAGATCATAGCCGAAAGACGGGCTGTACGAAATTGTGCAGCCATTGTCAGACATAATCTTCAGCCACAGTAATGGCCGGCGCGCAAAAGCGTTTGTGGCAAGATAGTCAACCGGAACCTGCCCCAGCATAGGTGCAAGGCAAAAACCGACCAGGCCCATATCATGATACAGAGGCAACCAGGAAAATGCCCGGTCTTCCTGCGTTAACTTCAATCCGTTACGCAAAATGCCACCGGCATTGGACATAACTGATTTCTGCGTAATCAAAACCCCTTTTGGGCGGCTGGTGCTACCTGAAGAATATTGGATATAGGCGACTTCTTCGGGACCAAAAGGCTGGAAAGCCTCTTCCGACTGAGGCAGCTCATTCAACTGGCTGAAAGTCAGACATTGCGCCACGTCAGCTCGTTTACAGGCCTGGGAAACAACATCGAAGGCATCATCCGGGGTCAAAGCCACATTAACCTGAGCACTGTCCATCATGCCTTTCAGGCGCATAATATAGGCTTCTTTACCGCCAATATTCATACTGCAGGGCATCGGGCACGGTATCAGGCCAACATACTGACATGCAAAAAACGCCACCAGAAAATCAGGTGACGTTACAGCAACTATGGCAACCCTGTCGCCGCGCTGCAAATTCATTGAATTCAATTTTGCGGCGGTTTCTACAGCACGATCGCGCAAATCTTTAAACGGAACAACATTTTGCAGCGCACCGCGTGGAGAATAAAAGTTAAAGCCGGTCTCGCCTTGAGCGGCATATTCGAGACCTTCCAGCAGTGTTGCAAAGTTCCCGAGATTGTGTGGAAGATTTTTATTGGCCCGAACTGTTGGCACAAGATCATTTTTGTTATTCATAAAACTACTAATTCCACCTGCCCTGTACGACTGAACCGTGATGCCGCGCTAAAAACACGAATTCGGCAAACTCCCCTGAATATCAACCGCCTACTGATTGGTTGACGCTTTTTTCTGCAACTCGGTTTCAACACAATCCCTCACAACAGCTTATGCGAGGCATACTCAAAATATTTTCGGTTTCGTCAAATCGGATACCCTGAACATCTGAGCGCGACGAAAGATCAAAAAAACCCTTGAAACTCTTCATTGCCTGCTTGTTATGTTTCATTTTTAACAAGCCCCAACCGGCCTGCCAAATCAAAAGGTGTTACAGTTTGTAACGCCGCAATAACATTTCTTTAACCTTTGAATTTTCTGCCTCTCATTCTTCGAGCAACGAAGTGATTCGTCTGATAGCATCTACAGAAAACCCCGCATTTTCGGGTTTTTTTCCAACCGGAGCATTCTCGCCCACCGCCATTGGAAAAGCCTGTGCCAGGTCATTATTAAAAAGCGGCTTTATCAACAATTCCATTTGGCGAGGTGGATTTATCAATCCGCACGCCCTCAAACCTCGCCACGGCGCTAATAAAAGAATCACAACGCCCGAACCTGCAGCCATGCGGTCAAATCTGTTAAAAACTGCAGAAACACCAGCCGAAAAACGACCCTGCCAGCCAACAGGAAGCTGAAAAATCTTCACTGGCTTATTCACAGACAATGCATCTGCAATCATCGAGGCACTATCAGAGGTGACAATAATTTCATCACCAAGTGACAGAAATGCCGCATAGGGGTTCGACTGCCCCTCATCAACCGGTTTCCAGGGAACAAATGTTGCCTTTGCACTAAATTCACGACGCAGCGTTTCAACTACTGGTTCAGGTGTGCGCGGACTGGCAACAGCAAACAGGCTGCCACCAAGATCATTTGCGCGTTGCTGAGCCAGGCGGGCAAGATTGCGGGCGGCATGAGTGGTAAATGTCGCCGTGCTGTTGCTGCCTCCGGCAACCAGGATAACGTATGGTCGCGGTTTGCCCGCGGTGAATTGCTTCTGGATTGCATTGAGATCATCCTCACCCGGCTTGCTCAAACCAGACGGCGGCACCGGCAGCTCCAGCACATTTGCGCCCGGCAAAAGACCATATTGCGGCGTCGTCACCACGAGATCAAAATGATCCCGGTTGGCCCGGGGTCGGCCCAGTTGCACCAACCGGGTGGTGCCGCCTGATTTTTCTCCGATATAGCGCGCAATGGCGACGCTTCTTTTACCTACACCAATCACCATTCGCGGCCACGGCGGCCTGATTATCTCGCGCGCGTCAGGGCGAAGCGAAAGCAGGGATGCACCCTTAAGCACATTCGGCACCATATGCAGGGGATTGTAAGTCAAATGTTTTTCAACACCTGGCAACTCAAGATGTGCGGCAATGGCGCGTATTTGAGCATTATCACCGCTACGCGGGCCCAATAACAGCCATATGCAATCCTGCTGGCTCTGATTTTTCAACTTATCCGCCCTTTTCGGCTTATGAGCGCCCTTTTTACCAGCATCGGGGCTGTATTCCCATTATTTTTGTTGCCAGTATTAAATAAAGTATTCAATATAATGCAACAGGTAAAGGCGGTGCATTGTGGGGGCAATACAATCAAACGCGGCGCGTCTGACAGGCGGCCTCGTATTCATTACAACAACTGTTGGCATGACTTTAACAAACCATGTCATTTCTGCCCAGGCGCGTGAGACACTGCTTCTCGCCGGCGGTGGTTTTGCACAAGGATCTTTCTCTCAGTATACCGGGATAATTATCCCCCTCGTTAACGGCGAGAACGCCTTTTTGCAGGACGGGCCGATACTGCGTTTCTGGCAAAAATCTTACGGCTTTTCCTATAAAGCCGAACTTACCCCCAACAGCCCGGCTAAAACTCGAATAAACGCCTTTGGCGCAAGCTTGACCGGCGAACTGGGTTATCAGAAAAAACTGTCCCGCGGCCAACTTGCAGGCTACCTCGGCCTGACCTTCCGCCAGTTCAGATTATCACCAAAAGATCCCGGCGCTGATTTAGGCCAAAACCCTATCGGCGTCCCCCTGACCCTTGATGGCACATGGTCAGTCTTTGACAAAGTGTCAGTTTCTTCCAATCTTTCCTATACCGTCTTCCAGAAAGATTACTGGGCCCAGATGAAAATCGCCTACCGGCCGACATCCTCAACGCTTTCACTAGGCCCGGAAGTGGTAGTACAAGGCGGGTCAGAATATCAATACTTACGCCTGGGGGCTTTTGTTTCGGGCATAAAACTGGGCAAATTCCACCTCGGCTTCAACCTCGGCCTGCGCGATGATCTGCGCGAAAACCAGCAAAGTCTGTATGGCGATTTCAACCTGTCACTTTTTTATTAGCACTGTATCTCTGCATCTCCGAGCCGGCCCGCTCCCCCGGCCCAACCACCCGATGAGTGTACCCTATGGGGTGGTTGGGCCGGGGGAGCGGGCCGGCTCGGAGATGCAGAGATACAGAGATACAGAGATACGGAGAAAAGACCAAAACCTCTTGACCGAATTCCACCACATATGCTCTAGTAACTAGAGGTTTAAAAGGGAAAATTGCGATGTTATCCATTGGCGACATGTCACGTCGGACCGGGGTAAAAATCCCGACCATACGCTACTACGAGCAGATGAAGCTAATAGAGGCACCCGAGCGTTCCCAGGGCAACCAGCGACGTGATTCAAAAGCGGAACTGGACCGTCTTGGTTTCATCAAACACGCCCGCGATCTCGGGCTTACAATTGAAGCAATCCGCAAGCTGATTGACCTTAGCACCCGACCTGACATGTCTTGTGCTGAAGCAGACAAGATCGCTTCTGAACATCTGGCCTTTGTGCAGGCTCGCATTGCTAAGCTAAAACGTCTCGAAACCGAATTGAAACGTATTTCTTCGTGCTGCAGCAGCGGCAACATCGGCGATTGTTATGTCATCCACGCTCTGTCGGATCATTCCCTGTGCGAGGATGTGCATTAAACGCCGCTGCTTGCTCCGGATTGCCTGAGCCTGCCAAAAGGTTACCGGCTTCATTCAAATTTTATTTAAAACCGCTTACTCGGCTTCATCCTATTTAAGAGAAATTTTGATAAACTCTCTCAAGTTGAACGAGATGAGACCGTAAACATGGAAAATTTCACACAGCAAAACAGGCCTTATGGCGATCCGTATTTTGGTAAGCGCAAACGCGCCCTTCTGACCCGGCTTTTTGAAACAGTAAAAACCGCTTTAACGCCGGAAAACAGTCATCAATTTTCGCAGGATTTCAACTCTGCCCACCTCGAAAGCTATACAATCTTCCGCAATGGTGCTCACTATGAAACATTCAGGGCCAATGAATGCGCCTGCAGGGTGGAAATTATCGCATTGAAAAAGATGTACCCGCATGAAGACTGGACTTTTCTGCCGGAAGAATCGCAGCAACCAAAAAATCCAGCTACCGTAGCAGCTTGAAATCAGGCCGGTAACAACGCTGGTTATTGCAGATCACGACCCCCAATCAATGTGATTGACATCGCTGCTCTCACTCCTTTATTCTGACCCCAGGGGCCGACACGGCCGCCCCTCAAGGCAGAGCTTGCCCAAGAGCCGCTCTTTTCTGTTTGGAGCGACGCCCAATGAGCAAGACATCTGTTTCCACCAATGAACTCAGCAAACTACTGCATTCAGCCCACCCGCCGGTTGTTGTCGACGTGCGCAAAAAGCCTGCCTTTGAAAAAGACCCTGACACCTTGCCGAAAGCCACGTGGCGCAACCATGAGAAAGTTGCAACCTGGGCCAAAACCCAGCCGCGCGACCGGCGCATCGTGGTCTATTGTGTCCACGGCCATGAAGTCAGCCGGAATGTGTGTGGCAGTTTACGTGATTTAGGATTTGATGCCTGTTTCCTCGAAGGTGGCATTGAGGGCTGGAAACAGGCCGGTCTGCAACTCACAAAAAGTACAGAATAGTGGCTGCCCCCACATTGGCACAAGCGACAAAAGTCTGGGCGAAAATCGGCCTGCTGTCTTTTGGTGGCCCGGCAGGTCAGATTGCCCTCATGCACCGCGAACTGGTTGAAACCCGCGACTGGTTGAGCGAACAGCAATTTCTCAATGCGCTCAATTTCTGCATGTTGCTGCCCGGCCCCGAAGCCATGCAGCTTGCCACCTATTCGGGTTGGAAAATGCACGGCGAAAAAGGCGGGCTTATAGCCGGACTGCTGTTTGTCATTCCCGGAGCACTGGTCATCCTGGGCCTGTCGGTAATCTACGCTATGTTTGGTAGAGTGCCGCTGGTGGAAGCAGCTTTTCTCGGCATCAAGGCCGCCGTACTCGCCATTGTCCTCGAAGCCCTGGTCAAAGTCTCAAAACGCGCAGCAAAAACCGCAAACTTCCTGTGGATTGCCACCGCAGCCTTCGTCGCCCTGTTCTTTTTTGCCATCCCCTTCCCCCTGGTTATTCTTGTGGCAGCCATCGTCGGGGCTTTGCAAGCCCGCAACAGTAGACCGCATGAAAACACTGAAACTCAAGAGGTTTCCTGGCAGCAAACCACAACAACAGCCCTCAAGTGGCTCGTCATCTGGCTCGCTCCACTTGCCTTGCTGATTGCCATCAGCGGTCCCGATGATCTGATGGTGTCGATCGGCCTGTTCTTTTCCAAGTTAGCTGTTGTCACCTTTGGCGGCGCTTATGCGGTATTGGCCTATATGGCCCAGCAGGCAGTGGAAAATTTCAACTGGCTCAGTGCGGCTGAAATGATAGACGGCCTCGGACTGGCTGAAACCACACCGGGACCGTTAATCCTGGTTACCCAGTTCGTCGGCTTCAAAGCCGGATTGCAACAAGGCTATGGCGCAGCCTTTGCAGCCTCGGCCATTGTCTTATGGGTAACCTTTGCACCGTGCTTTTTATGGATATTTACCGGCGCACCCTACATCGAAAAACTCGGCAACATGCCAAAAATATCCGCAGCCCTGGGCGCCATCACCGCCGCCGTCGTCGGCGTCATCGCCAATCTGACCGTCTGGTTTGGCCTGCACGTATTGTTCGCAAATCTGGAGCCGCAAACCCTCGGCCCCGCCAGCTTCCTATGGCCCCAATGGGCAAGCATAAATCTCATCGCCCTGGCTCTTGCCACCCTCGCCGGTATATTGCTCTTGAAACTCCATTGGGGTCTTTTCAAAACCCTGAGCCTGTGCGGCGCTTTGGGTATGGCGGCAAAGCTGATCGCTTTTTGATTGACAAAAACTCCAGCTGAATTCACGGTTCCATTCTGACCTGATCGCATCTGTTGGAGTGACGCGATGAATGAAACCAACACAACTTCTCTTGACGATGTTTTACAGCCTGTAGCCACCGCCAAAGGCCTGCCCAACGCTCATTATATTGACTCTGAAACCGCAGCAAATGAGCGTGAAAAAGTATTTTTTACCAATTGGACAGCGGTGGGATTTGGCAAGGATGTAGCAGAACCGGGTTCGGCTGTACCGATGGAATTTATGGGCCTGCCGTTGTTGATCGTTCGTGATGATGACACTACCATTCGCGTGTTTCAAAACACCTGCCGCCATCGCGGTATGATCTTGATGGAACACCCCGGAAAAGTTAAGGGCGTTATCAGGTGCCCCTATCATTCCTGGTGTTATTCAAAGGCCGGTAAATTGATCATCACGCCCCATGTGGGTGGCCCCGGCATCAATGTAGCAGCTGAAATCAAGCGCGAAAAACTGGGCCTGATCGAATTCAGGTCCCATATGTGGAACGACATTATATTTGTCAATATTTCCGGTGATGCCCCGGCCTTTGAAGAATATGCCGGCGATTTATTGCAACGCTGGCATGAGTTTGAGCAGCCCATTTTCCATGGCGGACCGGAATCTTCCTTCCAACTGGAAGTTAGATGTAACTGGAAGCTGGCGGTTGAAAATTATTGCGAAAGCTATCACCTGCCGTGGATTCATCCCGGTCTCAATTCATATTCGCGTCTCGAAGATCATTACCACATTGTCAACCCGGACAGGTTTTCCGGCCAGGGAACCACCGTTTACAATCCAAAGCTCGATGACAGCGGTCGCAGCTTTGCCAATTTTGCCGGCCTCTCGGCCAAATGGGATACATCCGCCGAATATATAGCGCTTTACCCCAATGTCCTGCTCGGCGTTCATCGCGACCACACATTTGCAATTTTACTGCAACCGCTTGATCATCAACGCACCATTGAGCACATCGAAATCTATTACGCCAAAGAAAGCTCCACCAAAGCCAGTATGGTTGATCTGCGGCAAAAAAATGCCGGCCTGTGGAAAAGCGTTTTTCTCGAAGATGTTTTCGTCGTCGAAGGCATGCAGAAAGGCCGCCACGGCATCGGCTTTGATGGCGGTAAATTTTCCCCGGCCATGGACGAGCCCACCCATTGTTTTCACCACTGGGTAGCTTCCCGGTTCACAACCTGAAATTTAAGGTATGGAGAACAAACTACTAGAGGCCGTGAAGCGCCATGACCTTGAGGTGTTGACGCAGATTTATACGGATGCTGCCAATGCCAGCGAGCAGCGTGGCAATATTGATGAAGCCTGTTTCTTCCTCACTCAGGCTTATGTCTGCGCCCTGCAACAAGGTGCCGACATCGCAGTTGAGCTGCGTTTGCGCCTGGTTGAATATGGTCGCGAAAATTAAAGCAACCGGTTGAGCAAATCAGGGGTGGGATAGGAATCCGCCGGCAGACCCAGTTTTTTCTGCACCGCCTTGACTGCATCACGGGTTTTTGCACCTATTATACCGTCAATCTTGCCAACGTCGTAACCACGCCTCACCAGCAATCGTTGCAATCTTTTGGTCTGGCTCAAGTTCAGGCTTTGCACCTGGGCCCGGCCCTTGTTCAGCCTGCCCGCTCCGGCATAACGTGTGGCAAGATAACCCGCAGTGATGCCGTAGGTCAGTGACTTGTTCCATTCAAGATAGATATCAAAATTATCGTAGCTCAGGAATGCCGGGCCATTACGCCCCATCGGCAATAATAAAGACGCCCGCAACCCATCCGCCTTCAAGGCTTTGCCGTTGGCCTGGGCCACACCCCATTTTGCCCATTGCGACCGTGGCAACTTGATTGCCAGGCTCGATTGGTCCCACGGCATTCTGGCGGGCACGCGCACCTCCTGCAGCCATGGTTGATTGCGCTTCCAACCAAGGCTTTTGAGGTAATTCGCAGTTGAAGCCAGCACATCAGGCACGCTTTTAAGCAAATCACGCCGCCCGTCACCGTCATAATCTACCGCAAAATCAATGTAATGCTGGGGCAGAAACTGGGTTTGCCCCAACTCTCCCGCCCACGGTCCGACCATCTGATCAACCCGCAAATCACCCCGGTCAACAATGCGTAAAGCTGCAAACAATTGCGTGCGAAACAACTCGGGCCGGCGACAGTCATAGGCCATGGTCGCCAGGGACTTCAGCGTTGGCATATCACCGATAAAGGCACCAAAATCCGTTTCCAGCGCCCAAAAAGCCAGAATAACCGGGGCGGGCACACCGTATTGCTTTTCAACACTGGCAAAAACGCGGGCGTATTTGCGTTTAAGTTTAGCCCCGCGCTTGAGCCGGTTGTTCGACACCATGCGACCTGAAAATTTCAAAAACGTCTGGGCAAACACGCCCTGGCGACGGTCCTTGGCCACAATAGACGGATTGTAAACAACGCCGGCCAGCCCGCGCTCAATGGTATCACGACTGATACCCCTGGCAATTGCTTCCTGCTTGAACGCCGACAGCCATTTTTGAAAATTGCCGGTATTGCGACAATCATAACCTGCCTGGGCAGCGCCCGATAGCACCATCGCCGCAACAAAAGAGGCTCCCGCCAATCCAAATCGTCGCATATCTCCAACCCACCCTGTTCAATGAAAATTCAGCTCAAAACCCGTCTTTTGAATATGAATTAGCATGGTAAACAAAAAATAAAGGCCAGACTATGTGTTTGTAGGGAGGCTGGATCTGGAGTTGGCTAACCGCGCCTCATGATGGCTTTGACGCGTTTGCAGTATCGCGCTGCATTGGCGCTCAGGCGTTTGGCATAAAGGCCGCCATTATAGCGCATGATGGTGCCACAGGTATTGCCGCCGGCGCGTTTGTAAGCTTCACCCAGATATTTCATGCCCCAGTACAGATTGGTATCGGGCTTGTAGAGGTTACTCATTTTACCGCGATAGCCGATGCCGCGTGCAGTTGCCGGCATAATCTGCATTAAACCGATTTCCCCGGCCCTGCCGCGCGCACGTGGATTATAGCTGCTCTCAACGAAAACCACTGCATTAGCCAGCTTGACGGGCACACCAACTGCACGCGCATGACGTGAAATCAGGGCATTGTATTTTTTTGAGTTTCTGGCGGATCGGGTGACCCGCTTAGGCTTGGCACCTGCCACTTTATTTACCGCAGGCGCAAACCAGCCACTAAAGAAACCGATTTCACGCTCAGCCGAAGCATTCTGAAAGGATCCGACAAAACCGACAATAAAAACCAGACTGAAAATCTTAAACAAACGGTGAGAATTCACGCTCAACTCCAACATTATTAAAGGATAAGGAGCGGCTGACTAATCATCAATTAAGGTTTATTTGTGAAGCCTTCTGATACCCCGATTCCGGCCACCTTTCTGCCATTTTCCGGCGAAATAAAATGTCGTGAGCACATGCATATAGCGTTGGGAAATTTCAACCATGGCAGGCAATTCGCCCATTTGTTACAGTTAAGCCTGCAAGAAAATTAATTCGGGGCCCTTTAACGCTAAATCCTATTCGCCTTGCCATTTGACCAAGAAAAAAGCATCATGGCACCCAATTGAACTTGCAGGGGGATATCAGTTTGAGCAAAAATAATATAACAGGCCTCGGATGAGTAACACCACACCGGCACTGGTGGCAGAAGACATCTACAAATCCTTTGGATCACTTGAGGTTTTAAAGGGCGTATCACTTGTCGCCAATGACGGCGACGTCATTTCCATGGTCGGCAGTTCCGGCTCGGGTAAAAGCACATTTCTGCGCTGCATAAATTTTCTCGAAACCCCGGACAAGGGTCGCATCGTCGTCGAAGGCGAGGAAATCCGTATTAAAACCGACCGCTCCGGCAGGCTTATTACTTCCGACCCCAAACAGATTGACCGCATGCGCTCACGCCTTGGCATGGTGTTTCAGAGCTTTAATCTGTGGTCACACATGACCATCGTACAAAACATCATGGAAGGGCCGGTCCACGTTCTTGGTCGGCCAAAAAACGAAGTCCGCGATGACGCCATGGCCTTGCTGGAAAAAGTCGGTATTGCCGAAAAGAAAGACAGCTATCCATCCGAACTTTCCGGCGGCCAGCAGCAACGCGTTGCCATCGCGCGGGCCTTGTGCATGAAGCCAAAAGTGTTATTGTTTGATGAGCCGACCTCAGCGCTTGATCCTGAACTGGTTGGAGAAGTTTTAAAAGTTATCCGCGAACTGGCCGATGAGGGCCGAACCATGATTGTTGTCACCCACGAAATGGGGTTTGCCCGGGAAGTTTCTTCCCAGGCTATTTTTCTTCATGAGGGCCGTATAGAAGAGCAAGCCAGCCCGGAAGAACTCTTCGGAAATCCGAAGTCCGAACGCTGCCGCCAGTTTCTGGCAAGCAGCCTGTAACCACAGTAAACATCAAGGGAGAAATCACATGAAAAAACTAGCATTGTTAACCACGGCAATTGTCTTTGCCATTGCCGGACAGGCGACCGCCGCAGAAAAAATCAGAATTGCTACAGAAGGCGCGTACGCACCATGGAATTATAAGGATTCAGCTGGAAATCTGGTTGGCTTTGAAATTGACCTTGCCAAAGACCTGTGCGCGCGCATGAAAGCCGAATGCACAATCGTCGAGCAGGCCTGGGACGGTATAATTCCCGCATTGCAGGCTGGCAAGTATGACGCCATCATGGCTGGCATGTCGATAACCGACAAGCGCAAGAAAATCATTTCATTCTCCCGCGCCTACGCTTCAACTCCAGCTAAATTTGTTGTTTTGAAATCAAGCCCGGCAGCAGGTTTCAAGACCATGGAAGCCGACATTAATCTGACTGAGCTCGACAAAATGGAGAAAATGTCGATTGGTGAACTTGTTTCTCAGTTCAAGGGCAAAACCGTTGGCGTACAGGTGGCTACCACTCACCTCAATTTCCTCAATGAGTATCTCGGCAAGGATGTCACCATCAAATCCTACGACACCCAGGAAAACCTCGACCTTGATTTACAGGCCGGACGTGTTGATGCAGCACTCGCCTCCATGAGCTATTGGGCACCATTGCTCAAAGGCGACAAGGGCAAAGACATGACAGCCGTTGGACCAAATCTTACCGGTGGTCCATTTGGTGCCGGTGTTGGTGTTGGTATTCGCCAGAAAGACAAGAAACTTGTCGACATGTTCTCCAAAGCCATCAACGAATCGATTGCAGCAGGCGTCGTCTCCAAGCTTGCCATCAAGCATTTCGGATTTGATGCTTCAGTAAAATAATATCCACGGCGATTGACGGGAATGAATTTCCGTCAATCGCTATAGCATGTCGCATTTGATTAATTTCATACCACTCTACTTCGTCATCCCCGGGCTTGTCCCGGGGATCCATTCCTCAACTCTCTCGGCCAAAAGACAGTTTCTTTGAATTCGGGGGCTCAATGGTAGGGATCCCCGGGACAAGCCCGGGGATAACGCGACGGAGTGAGTTAGATTGAGAGCGACATACTTTAGACACTGAGGGGAAGTGACAAAATGAACCTGTCGTTGCTGGTGTGGGGAGACGCTGGTTGGGGAGACGAGCTGTTTTTCGGCGCGCTCATGACCATCGCTGTTGCAGCAGCTTCGTACTTTCTCGGCATTTTGTTTGGCATCGGCTTTGCCGCCATGAAACTGTCGCGGCATACTTCCCTGCATCTCATCGCCGACATTTACACCACCGTCATTCGCGGCATCCCTGAACTGCTGATCATTTATCTGGTGTTTTTCAGTGGTGGCAATCTGTTGCGCGCCATCGCCAAAGGCCTGTTCGGCTATGGCGAATTTATTGACCTGCCAATCTTTGTCACCGGCATGTTGTGTATCGGTCTCAGTGCCGGGGCCTATGCAACCGAAGTAATCCGCGGTGCCGTCCTCGCCGTGCCCGTTGGTCAGATAGAAGCAGCACGCGCCATCGGCATGTCGAAAACAAAAAGGTTTTACCGGATTTTGGTACCGCAGGTGGCCCGCTACGCCCTTCCGGGGCTGGGCAATGTCTGGCAGCTCACCTTGAAGGAAACATCGCTCATCTCCGTCATTGGCCTGGTTGAAATCATGCGTCAGGCTTCCATTGGTTCAGGCTCAACCAAAGAGCCGTTTACATTTTATTTTGCAGCCCTCCTGCTCTATCTCCTCCTCACATCATTTTCCAACCGAGGTTTTTTATGGGCCGAAGTCCGCGCCAATCGCGGCGTCAGGGAGGCATCATAAGATGAACTGGGAGTTAATGAACGAATCCTGGCCCGAACTTCTCGCCGCCGTCCCGGTAACATTGACGCTTGCCGCTTCATCTTTGTTTTTGGGGTTTTTCCTGGCAGTAGGCATATCCTTGATGCGGGTGTCAAAAATCTGGATACTTTCCAATTTTGCTTACTTTTTTGTTTATCTTTTCCGCTCAACCCCTTTGCTGGTACAGATATTCCTGATTTATTACGGCTCCGGTCAGTTCCGGGATTTCTTTGAAAGCATCGGCCTGTGGGTATTTTTCCGCGAGGCCTGGTTTTGCGCCATCCTGTCTTTAACGTTGAACACCGCAGCTTACTCAAGCGAAATCATCCGCGGCGGCATTCAGTCCGTGCCCTTTGGCCAGATTGAAGCAGCAAAAGCCGTCGGCATGTCAAAGGCATTATTGTTCAGGCGCATCACCTTCCCGGTCGCCATTCGTCAGGCCCTGCCCGGTTACGGTAACGAAATAATCCTGATGGTAAAGGCAACCTCCCTGGCCAGCACCATCACACTTCTTGAAATAACCGGCGTTGCCAAAAAAATCATTTCGGCCACCTGGAGCCCCATTGAGATATTCATTATCGCCGGAATATTTTACCTGATCATAAATTTCATCGTCACCCGCATTATCCAGACACTGGAAATAAAACTGTCACCGCAATTATTCCGCGACAGAAAATCCTGGTGGCAATCCCTGCGCCAAAACAACCGCCAGACAGCCAAAGCCCCGCAGACTTTTCGCTAAGTGACTTTAGAGAACTCAAGCGGCGCGCCGCTTGAGCGCCACTAAAATCACCCCTTTTAAAGCCGCGCTCCTGTCTCCATTGCGGAAAACAGATTGTCGCCGCGCTCATCAATAATCTGGCGGCCCTTGCGCAGGCAAAAGGTCTCGGCTTCTTCTTGTGACGGGAACATATCGGCGCGGATGAATTCAGCTTCATGCTCCTCATCGCCATCACCCGCCCTGACAATCATCCCGGCCAATCGCCATTGACCGCTTGCCTGTTGCGGCAGCGGATGAATTTCATAGCCCTTATAAGTTTCTGCCTTATCGCTGCGCCTGGGCGCTTCGGCAGCTTCACCGCCACCGCGAATTTTGCCAAACAGGCCGGATAGAAATGAAGCCATAATCAAAACGCCTTGAAAGTCAAAATAGTGTGGGTACGTTCAATCCCCGCTATGGTGTGAATATTCTCGGCAACATAACGACCGATGTCCACATCTTCCGCCACATAAAACTTGGCCAGAAGATCAAACCTGCCGCTGGTGGAATAAACTTCCGAGACGATTTCGCGCGCAACCAGCTCATCAGCCACCGCATAGGCCTGACCCAGCTCACATCGAAACTCAACAAAAAAGCACTTCATAACAGATATCCCTGAACGTCCATCGACACCTTTGATTTCTATCAGATGGCGCTTGCCTTGTATATAATTGTTGGCTGTGCCTATCCATCATCATTTATTGACAATTTACAGTGCCGGTATACACTGTTTTTTCCAAACAAACTCATAGGGTTAAGGCATTTATGATTGCGCGTGAAGAGTTTCTCCGGTGGCAATGCCGCTTGCGTCAAATGGCCATGCGTGAATACGGCGGCAGGCCGTCAAAGGGTATGCAGGCGTCTGTGTGGCTCGGCGGCGGCATTGAGTTTATCGCCGCCATGAACATATTGCTGGTTCAGGGCGAACCTGAAGAAAGCACGGCATTTTTCCGCTTTCAGGTTAAAAAGTCCCATGATCCCAAACAGGTGCTGGAAAAAGGCCTGCAATTTTTGCAATCAACCTACTATCATCACGCCCCTTCATTTCGCGATGAAATGACCGCCCTGTTTCCACCTCACTCGAGCCAGGGTGATCAATTGCTGGAAGCCGGGCAATGTCTGCTGATATTTGAGCAGTTCAACCAGACCTTCAAACTTGTCTGCACCACGCGCCTGCTTGAGACAGATGAAGACGGCTGGCAGGCGACCTACTGGCACAACCACATGTTCAACGCCAACCTGCCCGGTGATGCCACCATCATCGGTTTTACTCCCAACTGGGAAAAATCGGTAGTTGAAACGGGAGGAAATTGAACAATCTTTGCAAAAACTCTCCGGTCCCGGCTCAAGGCCGGGACGGTGCGGAAAAATGAACAAGTTTGAAAAGCTTGGGTTGATGCTACCCCCACCACACCATCCCGGTCTTGAGCCGGGATCTGCTGGTGAATGCTGTTACTTCAAACCCGTAGTGTTCAGAAAATTTTTATAAAGAACCTCCGCCGCGGCATTAAACTCTGCCATATTGGCACTGGCTTCTGCTTCGAACTTAGGCAGAGCATCCGTCCCAAGAACATTTTCCAGCGCTGATTTATATTCGGGAATTGCTCCCCAGTTGGGCACGGTATCCTCTTCCAGTTCCACGTGATACTGCATGGAAAAAGCACGAGTTCCATAAGACACCGCCTGCACTTTACATGCCGGGCTCGATGCCAGCACCTCGACGCCATCAGGGATCTTGGTTATCTCGGCACTGTGCCATTGCAGGCATTTTTGCGTTCGGTTCAGCCCTTTCATAAACGGGCTGGTTAAACCCGCCTGGGTGAGAGTTACATCCATAATACCAATTTCCGGCCGGGCAGAAGAAGGGCCAACTTCGCCGCCAAGCGCTTGAGCCAGCAATTGATGGCCCAGACACAGCCCCAAATATGGCATTCTCAAATCCACTACCGCATGGCGAATGGCAGCTTTTTCTTGTGTTAGCCACGGATGCACGTCTTCCTGCCAGACATCCATCGGCCCGCCCATCACTATGAGTGCGTCAAAGCTGGAAAGGTCCGGAATCCTGTCGCCTTCATCCAATTCTACGGCGGTGGTGGCAATACTGTCTTGAGCAAAAAACCTGCGAAACACCCCGGGGTGTTCGCAGGCAATATGCTGGAAGATCACAAAATGCATTGTTAAATCTTCAAAATTTTCTGTAGGCCTGGTTGAGTTGAACCATGGGATGGTTGGGCGACATCTGAAATTTTATCAGCAATTCGCGCGCCATCATATCCCTGTCCTGCTGGTTGTCCGGCAATTCCATATCTTCGGGAATAGCCACCCAGCCATTGATATTACGGTCAAATACCGCCGCTTTACCGTCATCATAGCCCATATGCACATCTTCGAGCCAGTTAAGATCGTCCCAGCCCATAAACTCTATATAACCCTTGAGAAAGGGGGTCATGCGGTCATGATCGGGCACCAGATTGACATCATAGCGATAGCCGATGTGTTGCCCGATGATTTTTTCGCGCTCTGAATCAATGCCGCCACCTTTGAGGAAGTGATCAACATCCTTGATCTCGGCACCCTTGTAACTTGTTCCAGCCATAATCTAATTCCTCAATTAAATGTGGTGATAATCTTCAACACCCACCGTAAAATCCGTACCCGCCAGCGGCACCTGAGCCAGTGCTGATGCTTCCATGGTCAAAGCTGCCAGATCTTCAGGCTCAAGCGAATGAATATTGGTCTTGCCACAAGCCCGCGCCATCATCTGCGCTTCGATGGTAAGAGTGTGCAGGAAGTTATAAACCCGCTCAGCTGCTTCATCAGGATCAAGGCGCTTGCGCAACTCAGGGTCCTGCGTCGCTATGCCAACCGGACAACGACCGGTATGACAGTGATAACACTCACCGGCATCAATACCCATTTCCTTGTAATAATCAGCTTCAGGAATTTCCTTGTTGCAATTCATCGCCATCATGGCTGAATGACCAATGGCGATAGCATCAGCCCCCAAAGCAAGCGCCTTGGCCACATCACCGCCATTGCGAATACCACCGGCATAAATCAGGGTGATTTCACCATTTTTGCCAATATCATCAATGGCGCGGCGCGCCTGACGAATGGCCGCCATGCCCGGCACACCGGTTTCTTCGGTAGCCAGATGCGGGCCTGCCCCGGTGGATCCTTCCATGCCGTCAATATAGATTGAATCAGGATCGCATTTGGCCGCCATGCGCACATCATCATAGACGCGCGCTGCACCGAGTTTAAGCTGAATGGGGATCTGCCAGTCAGTTGCTTCGCGAATTTCCTGAATTTTCAGGGCCAGATCATCAGGCCCCAGCCAATCGGGGTGCCGTGCGGGCGAGCGTTGGTCAATGCCGGCAGGCAATGAACGCATTTCGGCTACCTGGTCAGTAACCTTCTGACCCATCAAATGACCGCCAAGACCGACCTTGCAGCCCTGACCGATAAAAAATTCACAGCCATCAGCCAGTTGCAGATGATGCGGATTAAAACCGTAGCGTGACTGAATACATTGATAAAACCATTTCGATGAAAACCTGCGTTCATCGGGGATCATGCCGCCTTCGCCCGAACATGTGGCCGTGCCCGCCATGGTCGCCCCGCGCGCCAGCGCCACCTTGGCTTCAAACGACAGGGCACCAAAGCTCATGCCGGTAATATAGATTGGAATATCAAGTTCAAGCGGCCGTTTTGCCCGCGGGCCTATCACGGTTTTAGTCAGGCATTTTTCGCGATAGCCTTCAATCACAAATCGCGTCAACGTGCCGGGTAAAAACGTCAGTTCATCCCAATGGGGAATTTTCTTGAACAGCGAAAACCCGCGCATGCGATAACGCCCGAGTTCAGACTTGATATGGATATCATCCATGACCGCTTGAGAAAAAATCCAGCTTCTGCCCAGTTTGGTTTTATCTCTTGGTCTTTTTGTTGAGCCGTCTTCAGACATTTAACAGCACTCCCAGGGTAATTTTTAAAGAATGATCTTTTTCTCATGTGGTTCAAGATTGTCGTAGTTCCACAATTGCTTGCCTGCGACAATCTTGGTGAAATGATCAACGCCCTTGTCCGGCAGCATTTCGTATAAGGAAAGTTTGCGCGTCAGCCACGCCCTATCCATATCGTTGAGATCTTCCGGCACTGCATCAACGCCAAGATCCTGGATTTCGCCACCCACATAAATGGTGCCGTCATACATGCTGTCGCCAAGGTTCTTGCCGGCATTGCCGCAAATCACCATGCGCCCGCGCTGCATCATAAAGCCGGTGAACGCTCCGGTATCACCGCCAACTAAAATGCTGCCGCCCTTCTGGTCAATGCCGGTGCGTGAGCCAACCGAGCCACGGCACACCAGGTCGCCGCCGCGAATGGCAGCGCCAAAAGTCGAGCCTGCATTCTTTTCGACGACAACCACACCGGCCATCATGTTTTCGGCAAACGACCAGCCAACGCGACCGGAAACACGCACGTTTGGCCCGTCATTAAGACCGCAACCGAAATAACCCAGCGAGCCTTCGATAATCAAATTCAACCGATTGAGAATACCCACACATAAGGAATGTTTGGCACCGGGGTTTTTAAGCACAATGGTGCCATACCCCTCCTTCATCAACGCGCGGATCTGGCTATTGACTTCAGTTGCCTCCAGCTCGGCCACGTCAATTTCAGTGCGCTTGTTGAAATCCACATCGTGGGCATAAGGATAGGCATAAGTCCCCTCCTCGCTCAACGAGAACATGGTCTTGATGTCGCGGCCCTTCAGGGTCTGCGTGTGCATTCCCATCTCGTGCGATGTTGTTTCCTGGTTCATACCTGCCATACCCGAACCTCCTCGTCATAAGGGTCATACGTATCTATTTCATGGGGGATAAGTGCGCGGATTGACACTTCTTCAGAGGCCAGCGCCACCACATCATCACTTTCATACAAAACCATCGGTTTTGCCGCCATAGTATCCTTGGCCATGCCAAGCTGGTCCTTGGTGGTGACCAGATAGGTGAAAACACCATCAATTTCGTCAATCGATTTGGTCAGGCTTTCTTCAAGAGAAATCCCTTTTTCAAGATTGGTAGCCGTATAGACTGCCAGCAATTCCGAATCACAATCAGAGACAAATCTCTGGCCTTCACGTTCAAGTTTGCGGCGCATCAGCCAGTAATTGGTAATCTGGCCATTATGAACCACGGCAATATCATTAAACGGGTAAGCCCAGTAGGGATGGGCCGAGCGAATATCAACATCCGATTCTGTTGCCATGCGCGTATGACCAATGCCGTGCGTACCGGTAAAGTCACCCAGACCATATTGCCCCGACACCACCCCGGCATCGCCCAGATCCTTTATCAGTTCCAGCGCATTGCCTATCGACAGAATTTCCGCACCTTCAATATTTTCCAGCCGGTCGGCGAATTTCTTGAGGTCACCATCATAACGGATCTGATAGCGATAGGCATATTCCGTTGCTTCTTCAAGCTCCGTAACCTCAACCCCCATTTCAGCCATCAGCGCATCAACCTGCGCCCGGCGTTCGGCAATAACCGCATGGATATGATGACCTTGTTCAAGCTCTTCCTGTTCGGCCACCTTGAAGCGCAGAACATATTCTCCAGCTTCAGGCTTGCCATAAATGGCAAAACCGGTTGAATCCGGGCCCCTGTGCTTGAGGGCTTGCAACATATTGGTCATCTCAAGACCTATGTTGCTTGCACCTTTGCGGTGTATTATCCCTGCAATTCCACACATAATTCATCTGTCTCCTGTCGAAAAAGAAGTGTTCGAAAGTTAAAACGCCGAAGCTCAAAGCTCCCTAAAAGCAACCTAAGGCAGGCAATCCATGTAAGTATCCTGATCCCATTCGGTCACCGTGTGCATGAAGCGCTCCCACTCGTCCCACTTGTATTCATGGTAGAGGCGATACATCTCACCAGGCATGCCACGCTGCACCACTTCATCAGCAGCCAGTGCATCCAGAGCATCACCCAGCGACATCGGCAGTTTCTTGACCTGTTTTCCAGCTTTGATAGCCTCGTAAATGTTACGCTCTTCCGGCGGCCCGGGATCAAGCTCATTATCGATACCATCACTGGCTGCGGCCAGAATTGTCGAGCCCATCAAATACGGATTGACCATGGAATCGACTGAGCGATACTCAAACCGTCCCGGAGCGGAAACCCGCAAACCTGTGGTGCGGTTCTGAAAACCCCAATCTGCAAACACCGGCGCCCAAAAGCCCGTATCCCACAATCGACGGTAGGAATTAACAGTGGAGGCACCGATGGCTGTAAGCGCCTGCAAATGGTGTACAATGCCGCCAATCGCCATCAACCCGGCTTTACCCGGCATTTGCGGATCATCGTCATCGGGCATGAAGGTATTTTCACCGCCCTGGATATACATGTAGTTTTCTCTCATGCCCGGCAGATTGTCAGGATCATTGCCAATGGGGAAAAACTTGTCCTCACCGCCATGCCACAGCGACATGTTGTGATGACAGCCGGAAGCTGAAACCCCCATGAACGGCTTGGTCATGAAACATGCTATCAGATTGAATTCACGTGCAACCTGGGCGCAAATCTGCCGGTAGGTCGTCAGGCGATCAGCATTGCGCAAGACATCATCATACATCCAGTTCAACTCAAGCTGGCCCGGCGCATCTTCATGATCACCCTGGATCATGTCGAGGCCCATTTTGCGCGAATATTCCAGCACTTTCATGTAAACCGGGCGCAGGCTTTCAAACTGGTCAATATGATAACAGTAGGGCTCGGAAAAACCACCATTAGGCTTGCCGTTTTCGTCCTTTTTAAGCCACATCATCTCCGGCTCGGTACCGACGCGCAAGGCCAGACCGTTGTGTTTTGTCTTAAATTCATCATGCAGCCGCTTGAGGTTTCCGCGACTGTCTGAAGTTAAAAACCCGCCGGGATTTTCCTTTTCCTCGCGGTTGCGAAACAAGGTACAGTAAAAGCGTGCGACACGGCTGTCCCACGGCAGTTGCATCATGGTTTCAGGCTCAGGTATCCCCACCAGCTCAGCGGCTTCAGGTCCATAACCGATATATTCACCATTGCGGTTGGTAAACAGGTTCACCGTGGCCCCATAAACAAGCTGAAATCCCTTGGCCGCCACGGTTTCCCAATGGTCTGCCGGAATGCCCTTGCCGCAGATGCGCCCGGTGATGGAAATAAATTGCAGGTACAGATATTCGATACCCATGGCATCAATCTTTTTTCGCACCTCTTTTACCAGTTCCGCCCGGCCCGGCTGCTCGACAAAACCCTCTAGATCTGTTGCCATAATACCTGTCTCCTCCCTCGCTTATTATTGGTTTAATAAACTAAGCCATTACCATACCAATTATATACCAATATTCAAGCTGTTAATCAGCCCTCAAGTTAACTCCACGGAAACGGGCTGCTCGAAACCGGGTGTAATTTGCCTTGAGCGTAGCGCGAGAACCGGAAAGGCTCCAGCAATCTGCTTTTTTCCCCGGCTATTTCGTCTGCCACCAGCTTGCCGACACCAAGCATTTTATAGCCGTGGTTTGAATCGGCAATCATGTAGACATTCTCGCGGAACACATCGAAAACCGGAAAACTGTCCGGGGTAAAACATCCCAGCCCGCCAGACGGATCCTTGTGTTTGTAGTATTTCATCTGGCCTTCGAAGCGCTTTTGACAGTGCGCCAGCGCCGAACACCACATATGGATAAAATTATCATCGACAATGAAGTCGGGACTTTCAGGCCCGTAAGGATCAACCGCCACATTATCCGGGTCCTGCTCTACCTCGTAAGGAGCCGCCCCGCCCTGGATACCACCGAAATTAAAATCCGGCTTGTAATAAATGCCCCACATTTCATCAGTGATTAATGAGCCATCCTCATCCGAATAAAGCGGTGCGTTCGAATCCACATGAATAACCGGAGGTGCCACACCGTCATTGGTTTTATGCATATCAGGATCAACACCAAGTGTGCCTTCTTCCAGACACCAGAATTTCCACATAGGCACATTGTCGTGCATCTCGCCGTTAGCACCTTTAATTGAAATATGCTTTGGTAACTCAAGCATATTCCAGATTGCACTGGTCCACGGACCAGCGCCAACCACCACATAATCACAAGCAATCCGGCCCTTGTCCGTCACCAGTGCGCTTACCGCCCCACCGTTTGCATCGGTCTCAAATCCTTTGACTTCGACGCCGGTCATAATCCGCACGCCCTCGGCTTCAGCCTTGGTGGCCAGACCATACATAGCTGCGGTATTATTGGCATACCCGCCTTTTTTTTCATGCAGCACCGACGTGATTTCTTTGGCCTGCCAGTCACTGAACAGGGCCTTCATGTAGGTCATGCAATCAGCTTCACCTTCGATGAATTCGGATGTATAGCCTATGGCTTTCTGCTGTTCATAAATGGTTGCAACATCTTCGTGCATGCTCTCCGGGCTGATCTGCATATAACCGACCGCATGGTAGCTGTAAGCTTGCGGATCGCTCTCCCACACCTCAACCGAATGCGCCATCAACTCGCGCATCGCCGGCTGGAAATAATTATTGCGCACAACACCACAGGCAATGCCGGACGCTCCCGCAGCAATTGATGTTTTGTCAAAGATAACAATATCGCGACCTGAGCCTGTGCCTTTTTCTCTCAAGTTTACAGCTAAATGATAGGCCGTGCTTAACCCGTGAATGCCTGCACCAATCACCGCATATTTAACACCATCTGGAAGCGCCATATAAAAATCACCTGGAAATAGCCAAAAATCGCCGAAATGCGACTGACAAACCCGAGCAGAGTGTGTTAGTATTTAACCCACACTGAACCAATAGTGAACCTAATTTAATCCAATATGAACCATTCGTCAATATGAAAACGAAGTCTGAAAACCCGTCAAATCCGCTGGCCGCTGACCTGCCCGAGGTAAACATTGCCGAATTGCAGAACGCTGCCGGCCATGGTGCCAGCGCGATAAAATCCAAGCTCAAACGCGCAATTGAGTCCGGTGTTTATTCGCACGGTGACCGCTTGTTGCCGGAGCGTGAACTGGCCGCCTCTTTCAAGACCGCCCGCAACACCATTCGCTCGGCCCTGCGCCAGCTCGAAGCCGACGGTCTGGTTGAACGCCGCGTAGGCTCGGGAACCTTCGTTAATTTTGACAGCCAGAAGTCTGGCTCACCATTGGACATAAACGAATCGATGAGCCCGCTGCAATTAATTGAGGCTCGCTTTGCCGTCGAACCCTATGTCACCCGACTTGCCGCCATTAACGCCACCCAGAACGATCTCGAAAACATGGAAGTTCTCATCAACCGGCTTGATGCCTGCGGCAACGACAAGGATGCCTTTACCCTGCTCGATGGTGAATTTCACGAGCATCTGGCACGTTGCGCCCGCAACCCGCTGTTGTTGAATTTCTTCCAGCAGATCAACCGCATAAGATCACACGCCCAGTGGCGGGCAATGAAAGAAGAAGTGCTGACCCCAAGCCAGATCCGCGCCTACAACATCCAGCACAGAAACCTGTTCGAGGCACTCTCACAAAGAAACGTTGCCGGGGCGGTCAAATGTATCAAAGAGCACCTCGAAAAAGCCAAAGCCGATCTGGTTGGCGCTGACAGCAGTTAGACGCTTGAAGTCTGTCGCGTTTAGAAGGCTTACCCCCTCGTCATCCCCGCACTTGTTGCGGAGATCCATACCGCTATGCTCTCGCCAGAAAGACAGCTCAATGGAATGGATACCCGTGACAAGCACGGGCATGACGAAAAAAGAGAATTCGGCTGTTCGCGCCAGGCCCTAGCAATCCAGTGTCGTATCGCGCTCCCATTGGGTTACATGCTGGGAATACTGGTTCCAGTCAGCGGTTTTGAGCTTGATATAGGCCGCTGAAAATTCATCGCCTAATGCTGTACATAGCACCTTGTCCTTGGCAAATGAGCGAATGGCGTCAATCAGGTAAAGTGGCAATTTCTTGGCATCTTTAACCTTGTGACCTTCGGCATACATGTCGATATCGAGCCGCTTGCCAGGACTTGTTTTGTTTTCAACGCCATCAAGACCGGCAGCCAAAAAGCCCGCCATCAGCAAATATGGATTGGCCGCACCATCGGCGAGACGGAACTCAAACCGGCCCACGTCGGGCACGCGGATCAAATGCGTGCGGTTGTTGCCGCCAAAAGTCACCGAGTTTGGTGCCCATGTTGCACCCGATGAAGTTGTCGGCGCATTGATGCGCTTGTAGGAATTAACTGTCGGATTGGTAATTGCCGCCAGACCCTCGGCGTGTGCAAGCACTCCGCCCATAAAATGGTAGCCCAGTTCCGACAGGCCCAACTCACCGTCCTTATCATAGGTCAGGCAGGTTTTTTCATCCAGCGTCCACAGGCTTGCATGCACATGGCAGCCATTACCGGTAAGGTGGCTGAACGGCTTGGGCATGAAGGTTGCGCGCAGCCCGTGTTTTTCCGCAATCGATTTGACCATAAAGCGGAAGAAGCACAATTGATCAGCCGTTTTCAGACTGTCATAAAAATCCCAGTTGATTTCAAATTGTCCGTTGGCATCTTCATGATCATTTTGATAAGTACCCCAGCCAAGTTCAATCATGGTGGTGCAAATCTCAGAGATCACATCATAACGCCGCATCAGGGCGGATTGATCATAACAGGGTTTTTCCTGGGTATCTCGCTCATCTGAGATATCAGAACCATCGGCATTGATCAGGTGAAATTCAGGCTCAACCCCGGCCTTCATCAACAGGCCTTTTTCAGCCGCCTTGGCAATTTGCGCCTGCAAAACATTGCGCGGGGCTTGAGCAATCCTCTCACCATCCATATAAAGATCACCCGGCACCCAGGCAACTTCCGGCTTCCACGGCAATTGAATAACCGCGTCCGCATCAGGCATGGCAAACATATCTGGATGCGCCGGGGTCATATCAAGCCAGGCAGCAAAGCCTGCAAAACCCGCACCCGATTTCTGCATACCGCCAATAGCCTCAGCCGGCACCAGTTTGGAGCGTTGCGTTCCAAACAGGTCGGTGAAATTCATCAGAAAATATTTAACGCCATTTTCCTTGGCATATTTGGCCAGATCTCTTGCCATTGTTATTCCTCCCTAATGCAATTGAAATTTAATATCGATCACGCCCCGGTATCCAGTCGGTTCCAGCCAAAGGCACCTGCGCCATGGCAGCAGCTTCAACTGTCAGCGCCACCAGATCCTCAGGCTCAAGATTATGCACATGGCTCTTGCCGCAGGCGCGCGCAATCGTCTGGGCTTCCAGTGTCATCACTTTAAGATAATTGGCCAGCCGGTGACCAGCCTTAACCGGATCAAGCCGGGCAGATAATTTCGGGTCCTGGGTCGAGATGCCAGCGGGATCGCGCCCGTCCTGCCAGTCATCATAAGCCCCCGCCGTGGTGCCAAGCTTGTTGTATTCTTCTTCCAAAGCGGGATCATTATCCCCCATCGCCACCAGTGCCGCGGTGCCGATTGATACGGCATCGGCACCAAGTGCCAAAGCCTTGGCCACATCAGCGCCATTGCGAATACCGCCGGACAAAACCAGTTGCACTTTGCGGTGCATGCCTAAATCCTGCAAGGCTTTTACCGCAGGCCGGATGCAGGCCAAAGTCGGCTGGCCCACATGTTCGATAAACACTTCCTGGGTTGCCGCCGTACCGCCTTGCATGCCGTCAAGCACAACCACATCAGCCCCGGCTTTAATCGACAACGTGGTATCATAATAGGGTCGTGCGCCACCGATTTTTATATAGATCGGTTTTTCCCAATTGGTGATTTCGCGCAATTCCTGAATTTTGATTTCGAGATCATCCGGCCCGGTCCAGTCAGGATGCCGGCACGATGAACGCTGGTCAATCCCCATCGGCAGGTCACGCATTTCGGCTACCCGGTCAGAAATTTTCTGGCCCAGTAACATGCCGCCTCCGCCGGGCTTGGCACCCTGGCCCACCACTATTTCTATTGCATCAGCCTTGCGTAGATCAACCGGGTTCATGCCATAGCGCGACGGCAGATATTGATAGACCAGCATTTTCGACTGGCCGCGTTCTTCCGGCGTCATGCCGCCATCCCCGGTTGTGGTCGACGTGCCCGCTAACGAAGCACCACGGCCTAAAGCCTCCTTGGCCTGGGCCGACAGCGAACCAAAGCTCATGCCCGCAATGGTAATGGGAATATCGAGCACAATCGGGTTTTTGGCAAACCGTGTGCCCAGCACCACTTGCGTTCCACATTTTTCGCGATAGCCTTCCAGCGGATACCGCGACATTGATGCTCCAAGAAACAACAGGTCGTCAAAATGCGGCAATCGGCGCTTGGCCCCGCCGCCGCGAATATCATAAATTCCGGTAGCAGCTGCACGACGGATTTCCGACAAGGTATAATCATCAAACGTTGCCGATTTGCGCGGCAGTGTGTGGGGGATTTCTGTAACCATTATACTTAACCCTCAATAGGCATCAATATTATCAATATCGAAATTATAGAGCTTGCGCGCCGAGCCATAACGCCGGAATTCAGACAGATCAGCCTCAATACCGGCAGCTTCCAGCAACTCAGCCAGTTTGGCCACATGTTCCGGCGTCATGTCTTTTTCAATGCAATCGGCACCGAGGCTGGCAACTTTGCCGCGCACATACAAAATCGCTTCGTAAATCGAATCGCCCAAGGCATCACCGGCATCGCCACAGACCACCAGATGGCCTGATTGCGCCATAAAGGCTGACATATGCCCCACCGATCCGCCAACAACAATATCAACGCCCTTCATTGAAATACCGCAGCGCGATGAAGCATCCCCGTTAATGACCAGCAAACCGCCGTGGGCAGTAGCTCCGGCTGATTCAGAGGCATTGCCACTGACACGCACTGAGCCCGACATCATGTTATCGGCAACGCCAACACCGGCGTGACCTTCAATGACAATATCAGCCAACTGGTTCATACCACCGCAATAAAACCCGACGTGGCCTTTGATGGTAACATTAAGATGCTCATCCAGCCCACAGGCGATTGAATGATACCCATGGGGGTTATGGATCACCCAGTCTGTCTCATTTGTGCCCTCAGGCAGATCATGCAGGGTTGAATTCACCCCGCGAACCCCAACTTCTGCCACATCAATTTCAGCCATGCGCTCGTGCCTCTCCCCAGGTATAAACTTTGGCGGGTTCAGGTTCCCATATTACTGATTTGTCTGCACCGGGCAGATGTGCAATGGCGCGGTATTCCGTTGCCATAGCCACCCAGTCATCGGTCTCCGCCATCACCGCATGTTTGCAGGCAATGGGATCACGCACCACTGCAAATCCTTCAGCGGTTCCGACACAGAATGTGTAAAAACCGTCGAGTTCATCCAGCCCGGCCTCCAGCGCTTCATGCAACGTGGTGCCTTGCTGCAATTTCCAGGTCATAAACCCGGCGGCAACTTCCGTATCATTATCCGTATCAAAGACGATACCTTCGCGCTCAAGATTGCGGCGCAAACGATTGTGGTTTGACAGTGAACCATTATGCACCAGACAGACATCAAGCCCGGTGGCAAAGGGATGAGAGCCTGCGGTCGTCACCGCACTTTCGGTCGCCATGCGGGTGTGTCCGATGGCGTGACTGCCATGAGCCTCGCCAAGCTTGAACTGATCGGCAACAGCTTTGGGCAATCCGGTCTGTTTAAAAATCTCAATGGCACGGCCGGAGCCGACAATGCGCACATTGGGTCTTTCGCGCGCCAGCCATTTGCGCACAGCTGCGGCATCTGCATCAGTGATCACCACCGCATGATCGCCCTGTTCATCGATCTGCACATCACACTTCAACGCTTTTTCCATGTCCCCGTCCAGGGACTTCCAGCCCAAAGCCGCCTCGTCACTGGCAAGGGTAAATTTGGTCTGATTTTCCTTTACCGGATTGCGATAAATGGCAAACCCGGCAGAATCCGGTCCACGGTCCGTCATCTCAATCAACATCGGCGCAAACATTGCACCCAGCTGTGATTGCAGGTCCTTGTTTTTCAGGTAAAGGCCAACAATACCACACATGACTTTTTCCTTTTCATACGGCTGAATATTCGATCTGTACAATAACAGCAGTTTTTCAAAAAATCAACTATCAGGAATAAAAATTTAACAACAGGAAACAGTTTTTATTTCTCGCGCGGATAAGAAATAATTGACAGATAACGAATGGGCAGTTGATGCATTTCTTCGGGCCCGTGCGGTGCATCGGCATCAAAAAACAGCGAATCACCCGGTTGCAGAACAAACGTCTGCTCGCCATGGCGATAGGTCACCTCACCTTCCAGCATATAAATAAACTCCAGCCCCTCATGCTGGAACACCGGAAAAACATCTGAAGAATCCAGTAACGTTATCAGATAAGGTTCAATCGTAAGCTCACTGTGCGGCGCATGACCAAGCAAAGCATATTGATGCCCCGCCCGCGTGCCACGCCGTTCAATTGCCAATCCGTCCCCCGCCTTGACGAAAGTAACCTCCCGGCTTTGCTCGTAGCCTTTGAACAAAGCAGTAACCGGCACATGCAAGGCGCGCGACAATGCCTGCAGGGATGACAGCGACGGCGAGGTTGAGCCGTTTTCAATTTTCGACAACATCCCTCCCGACATATCAGATGACTTGGAAAGCTCGGAGATGGTCATGCCCAGTTGTTCACGCAAAGCTCGCACTTCCCGGCCGATTGATTCTTCCAGCAGGTTGCCGCCCGCTCGCCCGGCTGCATGGGGATCTTGTTTGAACACAGGTTTTTTACCCACCGTGTCAGCCCCGGAATCACCCGGTCTTGTGGCACCTTTCTTCATTTGGTTCTGCCCATCTTCGCAACACAATAAAAAACGCCGACCCGAAATTCGGATCGGCGTCTTTTTAGCCTATATCAGGTCACAGTCTCAATATCGATCGATTGCTGCCCGGGCTTTATCACCCGATTCATCAGCACTCAATTCATGTTCAACCTCGGTTGCTTCAACTCGCAACTGTAACACGTGCCAGCCTATCCAGAAGATGAGACCGAGGATAAACATAAAGAACTCCCACCCCTGGAAGGGATAAACAGCTGCAACATCTTTGAGATCGACGGCCCAATCTGTCATTCCATTTGTTGACGGCATGGGTTTTCTCCTTTCTTTTTATACAAAAGTTAAACGGCAGCCTTCTCAGCGCGTTGCACTTCTTCAACCGCGGCGAGATAAGTCTGATTAGTTTCAAAATCGAGTCCTTCAAGTTCCACCTTGCGCGGGATCCGCAACAAGTCAAAGGCGTTGAGGAGCTTTGCACAAAAATAACCTGGCAAAAAGCCCAACACAAAGAACATGATAATAGCACCAATGAACTGGCCAACCGGATTGATTGCCGCATAGCCTTCATAGGGTGAGGAAGGTTGCCCCCACAACAAAAAGCCAGCAATCACCACGCCGAGAAACCCGGCGTAACCATGCACGGCAACAGCGCCGACGGCATCATCAATTTTGAACTTGTTCTCGACCCAGTAGTGCAGCTTGTAAGCTGCCCAGGCACCAAAACCACCGATCAGCAAGGCCTGTATCGGATGATACAGATCATTGCCGGCGGAAGCTGTGATAATACCGGCAAGACCACCGGAGAACGTCCACATCAAGTCACCTTTGGAGACAACATAAGCTGCCATCAGCCCGCCTGACAAAGACATCAGGAAGTTGAAAGTAATAGCCGACAGAGTTGTTGGCGCCAGATAGATGTTGGTTGCAGTCCATGTCAGACCGGTAATCTGGCCATCAATGACTTCCGGTGAAATGATCGGAACATTGCAGGCGGCATAAAAGCCCCAGAAACCCGTATAGATCATGAAAAAGCCGAGGGCGACCATCCACGGATTATGCGCGGGAATATCCCGTGCCGTGCCATCTTCACGAAACTTGCCGATACGCGGCCCCAAAACAAGCAGGACGCCAAGGGCAAAACCTCCGGCAATAGCGTGAATAACACCGGAGGCATAAGCATCGTGATAGCCAAGAATTTTGACCATCCAGCCATCCCAGTGCCAGCCCCAGGACGCATCAATTATCCAGGCAACCGAGCCAATAAGAACGGCCAGGATCCAGAAGCCGCCAGAGCGTATTCTTTCAATAACCGAGCCCGAAACGATTGAAGCAGCGGTCCACGAAAACAGCAGGAAGGCTGCCCAGAACACGCCGTTAATGTGATCTGACAGATTGGTTCCCATCGCCGGGTCCCAGGGTCGTGCGCCAGTGGCAGCAGCATAATCTATGCCCTTGCCTTCGAAAATGAACGGTCCATTGGGGAAAGCAAAATAAATCCACCACCCGAAGAGGAAGAAAGAAACGGTGACCAGAGGAATCAGCATCACGTTTTTCATCAGTGTGTGTATATGATTCCGGCGCCGGCTCATTCCCACTTCATACATTAAGAAGCCCGCATGAATTAGAAACATTAAAACCACTGTCACCCAGTAATAAAACTCGGTGAAAATCGTGGTCAGTGCGTCAAGATTATTTCCCATTGATTTTCCCTTTGCCTTGCGAACTGAAAAATGCAAGCCAAACAACCACGTCTCATGCACCGCGCCTTCACAGGCGTTTCGAATGAGTTTTGATTGCCCCCACTTCTACTTCCCAGTTCCTCCCATTCAAAACATCCCGCATTTAAGATGAAAACGCATGATGCTATTTCGTCACCTGGCAGTAGATGGATTGACCCGCCGCCAGATCAATTTAGCCGATTGATCAGTGTCTCAAAGTCCCCCAACCAACTGGGCCAATTATATACCACGATTAACCAATTCCAAACAAAATGCAACCCGTATTAAACAAAGGGCAACAATTATTCACAACAGTAAACAATCGCACGCCCTGGAATCAGGAGACAAACTGTCATCTTGACACTTTCCAAAGGGTGCGTAGTAGTGCTGTCATTATGAAAAAATCCACAATAGTCATTTATTCAGGCGTAGCCATTGGTGTTGCAGCTGTTTTGTTTTTTCAAAGCAAATCCGACACCAGCCAACCAACAGCTGAAATCAGCATACCCCAGTTAAATGTGACGCAAACCAGGGGAAAAGAGCTGTTTGATGCCAATTGCTCTGTTTGCCATGGCAAGAATGCCACGGGCTCAGACAACGGCCCCAGCCTGGTCCAGAAAATCTATCAGCCCCGCATGCACGCCGACGGTGCTTTTTTTATTGCCGTCAAAAGCGGCGTACGTGCTCATCACTGGCAATTTGGTTCTATGATGCCGGTAGAAGGTGTGGAAAAATCTGAAGTTGCCCTGATTGTGCAATATGTCCGCGCCTTGCAACAAGCCAATAATATAAAATGACAGGCTGGCGATATTTGCCCCGGTTTAACCAACCATGTTAGTGTCGGCCAGACATAACGACAATTACTCGCAAGACAGTAACCCGAGGAAGTGACATGACAACAAAAGCTGTATTGAAGCCTGAAGTGAAGGCTTTTTTTGACGAAGCCACAAACACCATCAGCTATATCGTCAAGGATCCGGGATCGGCTGCTTGCGCAATAATTGATTCTGTTCTTGATTTCGATCCCGCCGCCGGTCGCACCTCCATGGAGTCAGCAGATGCGATTATCGCCGCTGTGGAGAGCGGGAATTTGCAGGTCGAATGGATTGTTGAAACCCACGTTCACGCCGACCATCTTTCCGCCGCCCCCTATCTTCAGGAAAAGCTCGGCGGCAAGATTGGCATTTGCGACAAGATCACGATTGTACAAGATGTGTTTGGCAAGATTTTTAATGCCGGCACTGAATTCCAGCGCGACGGCAGCCAGTTCGACCGGTTGTTCAGCGATGGTGATACTTTCACAATCGGAGGACTTAACGCCCGGGTTATGAGCACACCCGGCCACACGCCCGCCTGCATGACATGGATCATTGGCGATGCTGCCTTTGTCGGCGACACTCTTTTTATGCCCGACTTTGGCACCGCGCGCTGCGATTTTCCCGGCGGTGATGCGAGCATTCTTTATCACTCTATTCAGAAAATTTTAGCCCTGCCGCCGCAAACACGGCTGTTTGTGTGTCACGACTACAAAGCACCGGGCCGCGATGAATTTGCCTGGGAAACAACGGTAGCCGAAGAACGCAAGTCAAATGTCCATGTCCATGAGGGTATCGATGAGGCAACCTTCGTTAAAACCCGTGAAACCCGCGATGCCACGCTGGGCATGCCGCGCCTCATCCTGCCTTCGATCCAGGTCAACATGCGCGCCGGTGAGTTGCCTGAACCTGAAGATAACGGCACCCGATACCTGAAACTGCCCATCAACGCTGTTTGAAACGACTGAGCATTTCCGGCGTATCAATATCCAGACGCGCCGCCTCACCCAGTTCAACGGTAATGACGTTTTCCGCATTTTCCTCAATCAGGTGACGCCCGCCCACATCGCCGGAAATCTGTTTGAGGAAATCAAAATATTTCACCGGCCATACAACCGGATTTCCGCGCCTGCCGTTATCCGTCGCCTGAATTATGGCGCTGTGCTGCGCCTGTTCAAATTGATCCAGCATCCGGTTAATCATGGCACTGGTAATTCGCGGCATATCGCCAAGCAGGATGATTGCTCCGGTGCAATCATGTGGAACAGATTTAATGCCGCAACGCAACGATGAGGCCAGCCCGTCAGCAAAATCAGGGTTTTGGCAAAAATCTACTTCAAGCCCTTTAAGCGCGTCAGCAACACCTTGCGCCTCGAATCCACTTACCACTGTGATACCGGCAACCCTGCTGGCCCGGACAGCTTCAACCACATGGCGCACCAGCGCCATACCATTGAGCCGTACAAGCAACTTGTTGGTCCCACCCATGCGCCGGGATTGTCCGGCAGCCAGGACAATTGCGTGAACAGGAATGTTTTCCTGTGGTTTTTCCTGCCCCTTCACAGCGTCCGTCACGCCAGCTCTCCTGTGCGATTGCGCAAGGCATCAATCACCTCAGCCATCACGGCAACTGCAATTTCCGCAGGATTGGCCGCAGCGATATCGAGCCCGATGGGGGCGTGAATTCGGGCAATATCTTCTGCCACAACCCCGGCCTCCCTTAGCCTGCCCACCCGTTTAGCATGGGTTTTGCGACTGCCCAGCGCTCCCACGTAAAAGCATTTGGCTTGCAGGGCCGCCATCAGCGGAAAATCATCAATCTTGGGATCATGGGCCAAAACCGCCATGGCGGTGAAGCTATCCAGTGGCGTTTTTACTAAAACCTCTTCGGGCCACTCAGCATAAACGGTTGCACCGGCGAACCGCTCCGGTGTGGCAAAAGCTGCACGAGGATCAATCACCACAGTATCAAACCCGGCAAGGCGGCTGATCGATGCCAGTACCTGGGAAATGTGTACAGCGCCAATAATCACCAGTCTGGGAGCTGGCATATGGACGTTGAAAAAAAACTCTCGCCCCCCTGTTTCCACTAAACCTGATTTCCCCGAGCCAAACCGCCGCTTAACTTCCCGGGCAATGTCAGGTCGTGTGACAGGCTCACCCTCAAGCAAAATCTCCTGCATACCTCCGGCAAGATCGCTTATCACAATTGCTGCACAACGCTCGCGTCGGGCCTGATTGAGAGCCGTGATGATTTCACCGCGCATCAGGCAGTTGCCGCCGGTATAACCGGCTCCACATAAATCCTGATACGGCCACCGCACGAAAGACCGACTTTCCAGGCGGTTTCATCTGAAACGCCAAATTCCAAAATACCCGGCCTGCCACTGGCCATGACGTCCACGGCCTCGGTTATCACCGCCCCTTCCACGCACCCCCCGGACACAGAGCCTTCAAAATTTCCACTGCCATCAACGATCAACTGACTGCCCACCGGGCGCGGCGACGAACCCCAGGTCTCGATGACAGTGGCAAGCACCAGACTGCGACCTTCCTTCAGCCAGGCCTCTGCTGTCGCCAGCGGGCAGGTGGAAACGAGCGAAACTGTCATCCTGTATCCTGATTTCAACGTGTGCCGGGCATGTCGCGCAAGCCGGAATATCCCTCATTACGGTATAAATTGCAACCGACAGGCCATTGTGCCAGATGGCCGCGTCAGCGCGGCAGGGCGATGCCGCTAAAACTTGATTTTTTGTTGTTCGGGCTGATTGGCTTCAACAGGTTTTTCAACGGGTTTTGCGGTGTCGAGCGACCGGTTACGAAGGCTCAGAACCGCATCTGTATCGAGCAGCACCATATACAGCCAGTCGCTTGAAATCGATACAGTTAAAATCACACCACATCCGCGGCTTTCCCAATTTCCGTATAATCTGGGTATATTGTCTGAAATTGTCTTGCCCGATTTGTCCCGCCATCTCTGGGTACTGAAAACATCAAACTCCAAAGCACTCTCGGATTTTCCTGAGTTACCGGTGTTTTCACCAAGGAAACTCTGCCGCGCCGCCTGTTCCCGCTTGGCAGCCTGCCAGGCCTGTTTCATTCGGTAAATCTCAACATCTTCCATGGTAAATGAGCCTGAACTGGAAGTTTTATACATCCGGCTTGTATCTGGAACACATCTGGAAACAGTTTTTCTTGTAAGCTTTCTGTTTTGCCCCGGTGTTGGACCGATACCGGTCCATATCAATTTCAAACCTCCCCCCGACCTTTTTTCTTCGATCTGGGGAATGCCGTATTTCTGCCGCAGGCTTTTGTCAACCCCGGCCACCGAGGTTCGGCTCGCTTTAAGATTGATGGCGCGGGCTATGGCGATAATACGCTTGCCGGTATCCCCCGGGGCAAAATAAGCGGCGATCTGTTGCTTGAGTTTACCGGCGGTTTTTTCTTCAAAAATTGTGCCTTCAGTCAAATAGTTCCGTTCACTGGCATGTGAATCGGCGATATTCTTGAGGATTTTTTGCTTGTATTCTATGGAAATCCCGGCGGCATCAAGAGCTTTGCGGGCGCGGGCCAAATGGGTGACCAGGTCAATCGAACGATAGATTTTTGTTTTTTTTGCGTCAAGGCCGGCTCGAAGCAATGCCTCGGCCTCGCTAGCGGCGATACCGAGGCGTGTGCCGAGTATGTCGAGCCTTTGCCTGCCAGCGAGGTTCTCAACCTGGGGGGCCTTTCGCACCGGAGTGTTAGACGGTTGGCGCGACCGGTTTTCTGTGCGCAAGCTTGCAGTTGAGGCTGTTTTGTTTGCCCCAGGGGCTTCATCCTCAGACGGCGCAGTATCGTCGGGAACATCATATTCCCGCACCAACTGGCGCAGTTTCTTTTCTGCATACAGAACCAAACGATAAGGTTTTATCTGGTGCAGCAGAACCGGGCGGCCCTTGCGGCGGCCACTTTTTACCCAGTCCATTGCAGGCTTGGAAACATTTGAAAACGCGGCAAGATACAACACTCGGCTGCCGCCTCCACGCTTTTGCTTTTTCAGGGCCTCGAGTAAAAACCTGGCCTGTTTTACCGTCAAATTCAGGAAGGTGGGCATACTCTGGGGTCCGATTTCAATGGCTTCGGCCCGCCAATTGTTCTTTCGCGACTCCAAAAGCACACCGTTGAGCCTCGAAAACTTTATCGCTTCTTTTCGCCACGACCCCGAGGTATTCTTGTAAGAAAGCGGAAAACCTTGTTTTTCACGATCATATTTTCCAAGCAAAACAGGGGTAATATGAACAAATGGTATTGGAAATTTCGGCACTTTGCTAAAAATTTTCCGTTTGTATTTCTTACGGAAACTGGCCATCACTTCAGGAAATTCAAACTCATCAAGAGCATTGCGACCGGTATTATACCCATCAGCATATCTCGAATTGCCAAAAAGCGATTTTCCCCGTGAGATAAATGCTTTTTCCCGTTTGGACAGGATCATATCACCGAAGTATAGTGCGGCCATGTCATCTTCGAAAAGCTCTGGATTGGCAGCCAGTTGCACGAGATCGAAATATCTTCGCCAACCGCTATTACTGTAGGCGCTGTAACCTTTGTCCTGAAACACCGCGAAATGACCTCTCACCATAGGTATGCCAGTCCATTTTGCAATTTCCTCCGGCGTCAGACCGACCGTTAATTGCTCTTTGAGTTGACGATTGAGTTTCCATTTGTAAATCGTTCTCAAGGATTTGATTTCAGAACTTTTCGTCGGCAGCAAAACCAGGGCAACTCCATCGATAATCGCATTGGTCAGCAATGCCTCGCGTTGAAGACCCGCATTGAAACTTTCAACGCCGACCTGGCCAATGGTCACATAGACCTCAAGTCGAAGACTTGCGTACCTGTCGCTTTCAAGTAGTCTGGAAAGGCGCCGCGCCGCGGTTTCATCGGTTATGGGAAGCAGCGTGATATCCGGTGTATTATCGAAATACATCTGAACATCACGGCCCAGGTGTTTCACATACAGGCGGTCCGACGACAGGCTTGATTTGACTCCGCTGGAAAACTGATCCAACTGAACGCGCATCGGAAAGCCGCGATCGGGATTGAAGTCGCGGGTATAGATTGTAGCCTTGAAACTGCGTGTTATGCGTAGGGGTGTGTTTACTGCTTCACTTTCCAGTTGAGAGCGAAATTCCTTCAACACATCCTCGCGATCAAACTTGGTTCCCTCATAGAACCTTCGGTAAAGACTGGCCGGGCCCAGTGATTTCGGAGTTGTAAAGCGACGCGGATAAACCTCACGAAACCACCGGGAAAGCACCTTTTTATTATCCAGCAGCGACGGCTGATTGTAGATTGCCCGACGTGCCAGTTCCAACAGCAAACCATAATCTTTGTAGCTTCTGTGCGCGTTATAATCCTCGCGCCGCAAACTGCCGCCGGGCGGTTTCGCGCCAGGCGGATTTTGGGTCAACAGGTTGTTATTTACGGTGCGCGCAAACCTTGGTTTTTTTTCCTGGCGTTGGGGTAGTTTGAATGTGGAAAATCTCCAGTTGTTATCCGCCTGAAAACTTCCCTCCAGCACGGCAACACCCGGTCGTGCGCGCGCATAGCCGGAAACACCGACCTGGGTGATCGCCGGACAGGATTCGCGAAGTTTGGCAATCAACTGAACCAACTGCCGGTCTACCAGCTGGCTGTTTTGAAAAATAACCGGTCGGGAAGTGATTAACTCCAGGTCCAGCCTGTCATCGCACCATTGCCTTTTTTCGCCAACATAAAGAATTTCCATATCCAGGCTTTGGACATAGGTGAGCCGGTTGGCATGTGTCCCCGCAAAAACGCTTTGAGAACTGAAAAACAATACCGGGAAGAAACCCGCAAAAAACAACAGGCGGGCAATTCCGGCTCGTAAAAAACAGGCCATTTGGCCAGGCTCAATCGCTGCTTTCAAATTTAGTTTTCCGCGCAAGCTTGTCACTCCGGTCGATAAAACCAGTGCGAAGTTCAGGCCAGCAAGTTAAAACCGTTGCTTATCGAGGGCCAGTTTCCCCTCGGGTTTTCGGCTTAAATCACCACTGTCAAATACCTTGGCAAGCTCACTTTCGTCCAAGGCCGGTGACGGCTCCTTTTTCACCGGTGGTTCGACCGGGATTGTCTGTGGCCCGGCAACACCGGGACTGCCGGCGTTTTCCGGCTGCTGGTAGGTGGCCGACGTATCGGTAATTTCATCGCCCCAGATGTTAAACTTTTTCTCCTCAGGCACTGCACCCGCACCGGAATTTATTTCCGATGTCCTTTCAAGAGGTCTGCTGTTGTCTGAAGGGTCGGCAAGGGTTTCGCCGAATATATTTGTTTCTTCCGGCACAGAGGTTAAAATGGTACCTCCAGCGCCCCCTGTAGCGGGAACTCGGCGATCATCGACAAAGCCGGGGGGTGTTGTGCCATTGACTTGATTGTTAGCCCGCGCATACAGCAGTGATTTCTGCATTTTATCAAGTCGTCCTGTGACCGCTATTTTCTGATCGCGCTGGAAATTTCTGATTGCGGTTCTGGTCCCCCTGCCAACCTTGCCGTCAATGCCTCTGGTATCATATCCCAGGGCTACCAGCGATGATTGAATACGTATGACTTCAGCTTTGCTTGTCGCGCCGATCGAACGGCGTGCATTAGCAAGGGAGCGTTGTTTGGTATTGGGTTTTTTATAGGTGTTGGACTTGTAATGCGGCGGGCGCCGGTTGGGCCGGTATTGCGGCGAGCGCCGGTTGGCTCTGTTTTCATTGGCGCGCTGGCTGCCCGAAACAATGGCGCCCCCTATAAGGGCACCGATGCCCAGGCCAATTAACAGGTTATGTTTCTTGGCCATGGCGTAATTGGGGATGGAAATAAATGAAGCGGTTAAGCCGACCATGGCGATCATCGATACAATCCTGGCCGTTTTTCTATGAGATACTGTCATTGTATATCTTACCTTCTGTTATAAACCTCTGGAAAATTTTACCGTCAAAATTCAAAAAAACAATTCAGCCAGCCCGCTTTACGTTACCTCCGGCACCGGTGATCGAAACTGAAACTTAAAGATCTCCCGTATCTGATCACCCGCTTTGGCTCAACACCATTTCACAATCGCGATAACCTGACAATTTGCTGGTGGTTTTTCCATAAAACGTCCTGTCAGCATTTAGAGTTCCGCGATACGAAAACACCTTTCGATCTCCAGAGACAAAGGCAAAGTCAGCCGGGTATTTTATCGGGAAAAATCTAAATGCCAGGCTGCCCG
>JAJRTY010000193.1 GCA_024278055.1 Alphaproteobacteria bacterium
ATTGTTCCTGCACCGGAATAGCCCATATCGCCAATAGCCCTGGCGCAGATTTCGCCAATCCGGTTACGCTGTTCATCGTTGAGCACCGGCGAAGTCGCCTCCTCGAAGACCTTCTGGTGACGGCGTTGCAGCGAACAGTCGCGCTCGCCCAAATGAACCCCGCGTCCCATGCCATCTCCCATGACCTGGACTTCGATATGGCGTGGGTTGGCGAGATATTTTTCAATATAGACCACATCATCGCCAAAGGCCGCACCGGCTTCCTTGCGCGCCGAGCTAAGCGCTTCGGATATATCAGCGTCAGAATAGGCGACTTTCATGCCACGCCCGCCGCCGCCGGAAGCCGCTTTGATAATCACCGGATAGCCGATTTCCTCGGCGATTCGGCGCGCATCATGCGATGTGTTGACCGCGCCTTCGGAGCCCGGAACCACCGGAATGCCCAACCGTTTGGCGGTCTTTTTGGCCTCAATCTTGTCGCCCATGATGCGAATATGGGCCGAGGAAGGGCCAATGAAGGTTATCTTGTGGGCTTCAAGTATTTCGGCAAACTTGGCATTTTCAGAAAGAAAGCCATAGCCTGGATGAATTGCATCAGCGCCGGTAATCTCACAGGCTGCAACAATCTGGTGAATATTGAGATAGGATTCATTGGAAGCCGGTGGCCCGATGCACACACTTTCATCGGCCAACCGCACATGCATGGCGGTTTCATCAGCGGTCGAATGCACCGCAACTGTGCCGATTTCCAGCTCCTTGCAGGCGCGTAATATCCGAAGTGCAATTTCGCCACGGTTGGCAATGAGAACCTTGTTAAACATGCTGGGGCCTGTGATTTATTCTATTATAACAAGGGCTTCGCCGAACTCAACTGGCTGTTTGTCTTCCACCAGAATGGCAGTCACGGTGCCGGATTTTGGGGCTGAAATATGGTTCATGGTTTTCATAGCTTCAATAATCAGCAATGTATCACCTTCGTGCACCGTTGAACCGACGCTCACATAAGGATCGGCATCCGGCGAGGCGGCCAGATAAATAGTGCCAACCATCGGTGATGGGATGGCATTCTTGTTGTTGCTCTTGGTCTCGGATGCCACCACCTGCGGGGCATCCACCAGCGCCGCCGGTGTATGGACAACCGGTGCAGCGCTAACCATGGCGCCACCTTTGATGCCGCGCGAGAGGCGGATGCGAATTTCCTGATTTTTTACATCAATTTCATTGAGATCGAGATCGACGAGCAGCTCCGCCAACTCACGAACCAAACTCGTTTTTATCCCGGTTTTATTTTCAGTCATCAGAGAAAAGACCTCGTTATTTCAACTCAATTAGAGGCGTTATAGGCTGTTTGTAGAATCCAGCAAGGTGCACATTGCCCGAATTGCCAAAAGATAGCCATCGCCACCAAAGCCCATGATTACGCCATGTGCAACAGGCGATATATAAGATTTGTGGCGAAATTCCTCACGCGCATGGGTATTTGACAAATGCAGTTCGATAACCGGCACCGACCCGGCCCGGATTGCGTCATGCAGCGCAACAGAAGTGTGGGTGTAAGCGCCGGCATTGAGGATGATACCACGGGCTTTTTTGTCAGCTTCCTGTATCCAGTCGACGAGCATGCCTTCATGGTTCGACTGGCGAAACTCGATTGAAACATTAAGCTTGCTGGCAAACGCGTTACAATCAGCCTTGATGTCATCGAGACTGCCGTTGCCATAGATGCCGGGTTCACGCTGGCCGAGCAAATTAAGATTGGGGCCGTTTATAATGTAAATTGCATTTGCCATGGGACCTCGTTGAAAATTCAGCTGGTTCTTATGTCCGAACGACTGTTTCGTTATATTGCTAGTCGGCGGCTATTCAAAGCCCCATCGCAACATCAGTTGGAATTTTGTGCCACAAAAGAAAATGCCGGGAACTGGCTCCCGGCATTTTAGAAATTTGTGCTGAAATTAATTCAGCAGGAAACGGTGTCGCCGCACTTGCGAAGGTTTTCAATTTTAGATTTGAGCGCCGCATACCCAATCGCTCCAAACAACACTTCATTGCCGACCACATAGGAAGGTGTGCCATTCATGCCAAGGTCGGTTGCCAGGGTGTTGACCTCGCGAAACGCCTCATTGACGCTTTCCTTTTTCGAGCCGGCAAGAATTTTCTTGATATCAAGCCCCATCTTGTCAGCCACCTTCATCGCCCTTTTGCCGTTTTTCAGGCCATTGCCACCAAGCAGGGCGCGGTGGAATTCGTCATAGCGTTCTGGATAAAGACGGCCAACAGCGGTCGAAACCCGGTGAGCGAGAACTGAACTTTCGCTGAGGATTGGCAATTCCTTGAGCACAAATTTGAGGTTTTTGTCTTCCTTGAGCAAACGGTCCATATCGGCCATCGCACGCTTGCAGAACGGGCAGTTGTAGTCAAAAAACTCAACCACCGCGACATCGGCATTGGGATTGCCGATTTCAAACTGGTTCTTGGAAGAAAAAACCAGATCGCGTCTTTCGGTGAGCACCTGTTTGACCTTGGCCCGCAGC
>JAJRTY010000194.1 GCA_024278055.1 Alphaproteobacteria bacterium
CTATTCTCATGCCGCATGATATTGCTCTCCTCTTCGTGTTTCAATCATCGTCAAATGCTTGAAACCAAGTAGAATCAATATCATGCAGCTTGTCCACTAACTTAAACCGGACAGTAGTGGCTCAAGGCCGGGGATGACGAAGTTGGAGAGTTCGGCTGAAACTAACCCGCCCTAAGCAGCGACTTTTTTCTTCTTGGGCCGGTTGCGCCATTTGCCGGGGCGGTTGTTGTTTGCCGGTTTGGGGGAATTTGCGCCCTTGGGGCCATCGCGTTTGGTGCGAAACTTTTTGGCGGCACCCTGGTTTTTATTGCCCGAGCGGCCCTTGGCTTTACGTGCCGGTTTGATGCTGCGTTCGGGTCTTTGCCCGCTGGCCGCATCAAGGGTGATCTCCATCAGCTTTTCTATGGCGCGCAGCAGATGAAATTCTTCCGGCGAACAAAAGGCAATGGCTTGTCCTGCGGCACCGGCGCGCGCGGTGCGGCCGATACGGTGGACGTAATTTTCCGGCACTTCGGGCAGTTCGTAATTGTAAACATGACTGATACCGGAAATATCAATGCCGCGGGCAGCAACGTCAGTGGCGACAAGAATGCGGATTTCACCCTTCTTGAAGGCTCTGATGGCGCGGTCGCGCTGGGCCTGGCTTTTGTTGCCATGGATGGAACCGGCCTTGAAGCCGCAACTGACCAGATGCTTCATCAGGCGTTCGGCACCACGCTTGGTGCGGGCAAAGACCAGTGACAGGTCATCACGGCGTTCAATCAGGCAATCTTTAAGCAATTCCTGTTTGCCCTGATGATTGATAAAATGCACCGACTGGTCAATTTTGTCAGCTGCTTTGCCGGAAGGGGATACTTCAATGCGCTCAGGGTTGGTAAGGTAGGTGCTGGCCAGTTCGGCCACCAGTTTTGGCATGGTTGCTGAAAACAGCATGGTCTGGCGCGGGGTTCCCAGCAATTTTGCGATTTTGCGCAAAGCGTGGATAAAGCCGAGATCAAGCATTTGGTCGGCTTCATCGAGAACCAGATATTGCGCGGTGCTCAAATCAACGGCACGGCGTTCGACCAGGTCAAGCAAACGCCCCGGTGTTGCCACCAGAACGTCGGTGCCGCGGGCGAGGTTTTTGATCTGGGCGCCGATCGATACGCCACCGACCACCATGGAAATGCGCAACGGTGTGCGCTTTGCAAAACCATTGAGGTTTTCACATATCTGTTTGGCCAGTTCACGCGTTGGCGCCAGGATTAATGCCCGCACGGTTTTGGGTTGGGGCTTGTAATTGCCCTTGTTGAGATGCTGGATCAGCGGCAGGCCAAAGGCTGCCGTCTTGCCGGTGCCGGTCTGGGCCAGACCCATCAGGTCTTTGCCCTCCAGCACAAGCGGAATAGCCTGTGATTGAATCGGGGTCGGGTTTTCGTACCCAAGTGTTTCAAGCGTTTTTAAAATTACTGCGGAAAGCCCGAGAGCTTCAAATTGTGTCAAAATATATACCTTGTCTGTGGCGTGAGTCGGTCAAAACCTAATCCTCACAGCCTGTGGTGAATCAATAAACAGACACACCTCTCGCCAGTATGGCGGGTGGGCCTGATGGTTGCGGTTGCGATCATGGCCGAGCATATCAGCTGCCAGATCGTCAGTACCCCCGCGTGAATTGGGAACTTATGGAAATTAACGCCTCTTGCACCAGGGTTGGCATCACATTTTTTGTTATTTGGTGATGGTTGGTGGTGGCTGCTCACGCGGCAGCCAGAGAACGTTGCGCGTTCCCTATCTACCAATGCGGGACAAATGTCAAGCATTTATAACAAAGCATGGTTTCTATTTCGGTGCCACAATCGCCAGAGCAACCACCGCCAGCATCGATAATGCCATGGTAATGTTGATGGTTCTTTGGGTTTTTGCCGGAAGATCAAGCCTGTGCAAAGTGACACCGGCATACAGCCACAACAGGTGAACAGGTATCCAGATCATATTGATAATCAGGAATTTTATCAAAGTCTCTGTCGCCAGATTATGCGGCATAAATGCAAAACCGCCAAAGAGCGTGGTATTGACGGCATAGGCTTTGGGGTTGATGGCCTGAAGCATTATAGCCCCCCAAAACCCCGGCGGCTTCGAGATTTTAATGAACGCAATTTTCGCACCCGACAGGGCGATGCGCAGCGCCAGATAGATCAGGTAGCAGGCCGAGGCTACAAACAATGCGAGGCGGATATTATCGTTGGCAAGTACGATAGCAGCCAACCCTGACACAACCGCCAGCGCCACCAGATTGGTGCCGACAAACAGACCGGCAAAAAAGCTCAATGCCGCACGCCAGCCATAGGCCGAACCTACCCCGGCAATGGTCAAAACCCCGGGGCCGGGTGTAATAAGCAGGAAAAAGACGGCGGCGGCAAAGGTGAACATAATGCTTGATGGTTATCTGGTTGCCGACGCTGGAACAAGGCTTAAGAAGGTTTGGATGTGGGAATATTTGCCGGCAAATGTTCACTCGAAAAAATATCTGCAAGCCAGATAACAAAATCTTTGTTCATACGTCTTCAAACCCTGTACATGTTTTCAGGGCTGATAAAATTCTTAACTGATTTTGGAAATCCAGCAATGATATACCGGGCTGACATTGACGGGGTGCGGGCTCTGGCCGTTATCTCTGTCATAGTATTTCATCTTGATACCACGCTGTTACCGGGCGGGTTTATTGGTGTCGATGTTTTTTTTCGTTATCAGTGGTTTCCTCATCACATCTTTGATTTTACATGAACAGGCCCAGGCACGTTTTTCATATTCGACTTTTTACAAACGCCGGATAACCCGGTTGGCTCCGGCACTGGCCCTGACCTTAATTCTGGTGCTGGTTATGGGTTTTTTGCTGTATGATCTCAGCACCTATGATTTCCTCGGAAAGGTAGTGGTATTCAGCGCCTTTGGAGCTGCAAATATTCTGTTTGCCCAGGGAATGGACTATTTTGCCCAGGACTTCCGCAGCCAGCCACTGTTGCACCTGTGGTCACTGGGTGTCGAAGAGCAATTTTACGTTTTGTGGCCGGCCGGATTGTTGGTCATTGCCAGGTTCAGGCACAAAACAGTGACGATTTTCCTGCTGGTGGCAGTCTTTTTAGCCTGGTCTGAATTCGCCGCCCAACAAGGTGGGGCCAAATCCTACTACTATCCGCAATATCGCGCTTTCCAGCTTATGATCGGCGCTTTGAGCGCTCAGATGTTGCGTAAATACGCTGACCAGTTTGACGCCGTGCCACTGCTATACAAGTCACTGTTAAGCGGGCTGGGACTGGTGCTGATCCTTGGCTCAATGTTTATTCTGACACCAAAAAGCGTATTCCCGGGGATAAACGCATTGTGGCCAAGCCTGGGAACCGCATTGTTGATCCTGTTTCTTTCTGCGACGCCGATTGGCAGGTTTTTCAGCTATCGACCGATGGTTTTCATCGGCCTGATTTCCTATCCGCTGTATCTGTTCCATCTGCCGATCATCGTCTTTTTCAACCAGATTTACAGTGACGCCGGATTGCCTGAACGAACCGCCGTAACTCTCATACCCGGCATTGCCCTGGCGTCGGCGACATTCCTATGGATTGAAAAACCCCTGCGACAGGGCGTTAAATCCGGCAGTAAATTCGTGAACAAAATCATTCCGGCATCCCTGCTGTGTATCATTGTTGCCATCGGTGCTGCCGGGCTGTTTGTTGCCAAGAACAATGGTATTCCGGCTCGGTTTGCACTGCTAAATCCGTTTGCGCAAAAAGCTGCTGAAAAATCTGCCCGGACGTTTCATCAGTATTTCCAGCGCGGTGTGCATACGGCAAGTTCAAAACCTGCCAGGATTTTGTTCGTGGGCGATTCAATTCTCCAGCAGTATATTGTCCCCCTGGCCAACGCCTGGGAAATAGAGCTGTCGCAGGTTGATGCCTATACTCGTGGCGGATGTGTGCTGTTAAAAGGCGTTGATTTCAGGGACGAATTTTCTGACATATCGTGCTCATCCATAGTTGAGGCCTTGTACGAAAATGAAAAATCCTACGATGTTATTGTCTTGTCACAAGACTGGAGCGGATATAATCAAAGCCTGCTAAACCCGGAAATTCCACGCGATACCCAAGGGTTCGCACTCAAAAAATGGGATCCTTTCCTGAAAAAAACACTCCGTCACTTTGCAAAATACAGCAAAAACATAGTGATCATAGGTTCTCAGATTAACGTTGCAGGAACAATCGCCCTGCAACCCTCAATGATCCTCAATCAGGCAGAATACTTAAAAAGCCTGACCCGACTGAAAGTATCAAACCTGGAGGAAGTGAACAGTTCCGCAAGCTACTTTGATCAAATCGCCAAAGAATTTGGTGTTGAAATTATAAAACCCACCGCCATTTTCTGTGCCGACAAATGCAAGGTCGATGATGGAAAATGGTCATATTTTACCGATGCTTCACATATTGGCGCCGCGGCTACGGATTTCGTGGTAGAGCGGTTGAAAAGATTAACCGCTGACTTTGAACTTCGTTCTGCAACCGTCAACCAAACGCCGGAAAGAGTTAAGAATAATGACTGACATTTTTAAACCTGCTGATGTGACTTTCATGGGTGCTCATCGCGATGTTCCTTCGAGCCAAGCTGATGCCGTCGTGTTTGGTGCTCCCCACGGCACCCCCTATGACGGTTTTGACAATGAACCATATGCCCCGACGCCGGATGTTCTGCGCCAGGCTTTAAAACCGGATGCAGAATGGGTCGATCACTGGGATTTTGATCTGGGTGGTCCTTTGCTTGGAAGGCATGGCTTCAGGGTACATGATGCTGGAAACCTGGCGACATCTCCGCTGGATGGTGCGGGAAATCGAAAGCTGATCAAACAGGCTGTGCAGCACATACTCGATGCTGACGCCGTCCCCATCATGATCGGCGGAGATGATTCAACGCCCATTCCCTTCATTGAAGCCCTTGCTCCCAAAGGCCCTCTCACCATCATACAGATTGATGCGCATATTGACTGGCGCGACCAGCGCCGTGGTGAGAGCCACGGGTTTTCCAGCACCATGCGGCGAGCATCTGAATTTGCCCATGTGGAATCTATCATTCAAATCGGCATTCGCGGTCTGGGCTCAGCACGGGCGTCAGAAGTTGAGATTGCCACAGACTGGGGTGCCGAAATCATTACCGCGCGCATGCTTCACAGCGACGGTATTGCAGCTGCCCTGAAGCATCTGAAAAAAGGTGCCAATTGTATGATTACGTTTGATTGTGATGCACTGGACCCCGCCATCATGCCAGCCGTGGTCGCCCAAACCCCCGGTGGCCTGTCTTACACCCAGATGATAGACATCATTGCAGCGGTCAGCCAAAAAGCAAATCTCGTTGCATTTGACCTGATTGAATTTCTTCCCGAACGCGACTTTAACGGTACGTCAGCAATTACCGCCGCCCGCATTATCGCCAACGTCATCGGCAATCTTGCACGTAATACCAGACAATAGCCGGTGATCCATTCGCCTGGCTTTTACACATTCACTCTCACATATATGTGAAGAACCGTGAATTCAATCTTCCCCCGATCCACCATAGGGTAAATGCCAATCAAACAATTTTCAGGGGGAAGACCTGTCATGACAACCAAACTATATTCAGCAGCCTTTGCCATCGCTCTGGCAGGCATGGGCACTTCGGCGATGGCAGACGGTATCGTTTCAACAATCGTCAATGCCCCCTTATCAGCCACGGGCACGCTTGCCGGCGCCCGCGTCGGCATTAATGTTTATTTGCAAAGATCCGGTGCCATGGGTGCTGATTTTATGGATCCCAATGTCATTGGCTACGGCATTCCCAAAGGCGGCCGTCTGGAAGTTGAAATGAGTGGCGGGTATGAGCGTGACTGGGATGTGGCAATCAGCCAGTCGGCAATCATGCTGGTAACAGGGGCACCGCAGCAAGGTCTTCCGGGCAAGAAAGTCGGCTATACGGTGGCGGACGGGGATAATGAAAACACCTTTGTTTTCACACCCACAGGTGACAATGGACTTGTGGCCGAGAAAACCATGACACCGGCACCCGGAGCCAAGGGTGACCCGGTACGCCAGCGCGGCATCAAGGTGATACACGTCGGCTTTATGCAAAGTGCCTTTTTTAACAAAGGTAAGAGCGGCACAGTCACCGTGCGCTTTGTTGATGCCGCAGGCAAAGTTGTTGCAACCGGTAGCGAAACAATAGATTTTCTCAAATCTGCGCGGGCGCAGATATTGCCGACAAATTTCCCTCACAAACGCCGCAATCATAATTGGCAGACAGTCAGTCCTGGTGGCACCACAGAGTTGCCTTTGACCTATATGGTCTATGGCAAATCAACCGGCACTGATACCAAGAGCCATTACGCCTTTAAAGGCGGCATGGAAGGCCTTGGTGTTGTTGCCGGCGGCAAGGGCCGCTTCAAGGATGGACTGCTGGTTCGCGACAGCAATGGCGATGGCAGGCTTGATGTCAATACCGATACAATTGTCGGCGGTGTCAATATTTCCGCACCCGCTGGCGCCACCGGCCAGTCCTTGCAAAGCATGATGAAAGACGGCAAGACAATGTTGTCAATTGACACGGCAAAAATGGCGCCTAAACCCGGCAAGCGCTGGGGTGGCTCGATGATGATGTTGAGCTTCAAGGCCGGAAATGTTGCCGGTAAATACCGCGCTACGGTTAGTCTGCTCAATAGTCCCGGAGATATGTCGAGTGGCGATGGTTCATCCTACACCTATACAGTAATTGCCAAATAACCTTTGGCTATGGCTCTGGAGTGGGACCGGACTACATGCAATCAAACGCACCGGGGCGGCATGGGTAAATTGTTCATCTGGCTAACGCTCCCAGTTGATCCGATCCCACTAGCGCAGGCTGGCCATCCCGCGAAAATGGTAGGTAGAAAACTTCGGGAACGGGGCGAGGTAGCCGGTTTCCAGGGTTTTAATGTCAAAGCCAGCGGTTTTGATTAATCCGGGGATATCGCGATTGACATTACAACCACCGGCAATCCTGTTCCAGTAAGGATTTATGCGATCCTGCCAGCGCGCGACATTAACATCGGGTGAGCGCCCGTGTTCACAAAACAAAAGCCTGCCATCAGGTTTTAGCACCCGGCGCATTTCAGCCAGCGCCAGTTCCGCCACAGGGATGGTACAGGCGCAATAGGTCAGAACAACGGTATCAGCGAGATTATTGTCGAGCGGCATGTCTTCTGCTGAAGTATTGATGATCTCGACTTCCAGCGACGTTTGCCGCAGGCGCTTTTCAGCCAGAGCCGTCATCTCGGTTACCGGATCCACACCAATGATGCGTTTGACTTTGCCGGTATCATAAAATGCCAGATTATGTCCGGGACCAATACCGATTTCAACCACAACTCCAGAGGCTTCGGGAATGGTTAGCGCTCTTTGCTTTGCAATGGCTGCAACACCGCAGGCGACGTTGACCAGCTTCGGCATTATATGTCTGTCGTAAAATCCTGCCATATAAATTTTTAGAGTTTTTTCCTCAACCAGATCACCAGCCTGCCATCAATGGCGGCCAGCCCGGTTGCGATGAATGCCATGCCGGCAATATGTATGAATTCAATCTTTTCATCAAGCACCACGACACCCAAAGCTATGGCGGAGACGGGTATCAGGAATGTTACCAGTGAGACATTGGTGGCACCTGCCAGTTTCAAGACCCGAAAAAACAACACATAAGCCAGTGCAGTGCATAATAAAGCCAGAGCCAAAACCGCAGCACTCGTGGATATGCCTGGCAGTGTTTGCAAGGACAATGGTTCGAAAAAGATAACGATTGGCAAGAGAACAATGCTGGAAGCGGTCACTTGCCCGGCGGCGGTGACAACGGGAGGCTGGTGGGCAAATCGACGACCGAAAATACTGGCAAACCCATAGGAAAGTGCTGCTGCCAATACGGCGATCTGGGCAATCGCATTTTCACCAATGGTGCCCAATAGCTCAGGGCCAATCATGATCGCCACCCCGGCTATTCCGCAGACAACACCGAATATTCGCGCCATCGTCAATCTTTCGTCGCTGGCCAGAAAATGCACCAGCACCACGGTGAAAAGCGGTGTTGTGGCGTTAAAAATCGCGGCAAGCCCGCTGGCTATATAGATCTGCCCCCAGAAAATCAGGATAAATGGAATGCAGTTGTTGAGCACACCCATGATGAAAAAAGAACGCCATGATTTAATATCCCAAGGTAGTCTTAATCCGGCCAGGCGGGCGAAACCAAGGAGCCCAATTGCGGCCAGACCAACGCGGGCCAACACAAGTGTGAGTGGAGGCACTTCGCGTACGGCATAGGCTGCAAAGAAGAAAGACCCGCCCCAAAGCAGCGACAGGGCAATCAGCAGACACCAGGCTTCGCGACCCATTTGTAATTCAATTTCCGGTTTCATCTGCCATGGGGTATACTAAGCCCAAATTAACGCCACCCGTTTATTGCCAGCTTCGACAACACCCTGCCCCTTGCGCCTATGACCTTAGAAATATTCCTGCTCGTTGTCCTTGCCGCAGGTCTTCACGCGGGCTGGAACGCGATTGTCAAGATGCGCGGCGATCGCCTTGTGGTTATGGGATTAATTGCAGCTGCCGGCGGTATCATTTTTCTGCCCGGCCTGTTTTTGTTTCCCGCTCCTGCACCTGAAGTGTGGCCGCTGCTGGCACTCTCCATTGCCATTCGCTGCCTTTACAGTTTCTTCCTGTGTTATGCCTATGACAATGGTGATCTTGGACAGGTCTATCCGATAGCGCGCGGCACAGCCCCGCTTCTGGTTGCCGTTGGCGCTTTTGTTATTGTCGGAGAAAACCTGTCTTTTGCCGCCCTTTTGGGCATCGGGTGCCTGGTGGCCGGGGTTTTAAGTCTGATCTTTGATCGCGGTTTAATGTGGCAGCAAAACCGGCATGCAATTATCTATGCTCTGCTCACTGCCTTGTGCATCGCCGCTTATACGGTGGTCGATGGCATTGGTGTGCGGAATTCAGGCTCGGTTATGGGGTTTGCCGCCTGGTTGACGGTTGGCGATGGTATTTTTCTGTTTTTGCTGGCCGCTGTCTTGCGCGGTAAAACCGTGGTGCGGGTGGCAAAAGAAAATATCGCAGCTTGTTGTGTTGGCGGCCTGATGCAGGCGGGCGCTTACTGGATAATCATTGTCGCCCTGGCGGTTGCACCCATGGCGATGGTGTCGGCGTTGCGCGAAACAAGTGTGCTGTTTGCAGCCTTGCTCTCAACATTTATTCTCAAAGAGGGCATGGGCGTGTGGCGCTTCATCTCCGCCAGTCTGATCACCCTGGGCATGGTCATAATGCGCACGGACAAGTCTTAAATATTTTCTTCTTCGGGCGAGAAAATTACCGTAAGGGTGGCACCGGTAATAATAGCCAGCAAGGCTAAAAACGAACTCATTGACAAGGTTGCCACTCCGGTTATGCCCTGGCCAAAGGTGCAGCCAAGTGCAATCACCCCGCCCAACCCCATGAAAAAAGCCCCAACCAGATTGCGAAATGTATCGCGGCTATCTTTGAAAGTCCGGACACTGAAGTCCCGACCAAAGGCCGAAGCCAGAAACGCGCCGATCAAGGTGCCACCAATCAGCGCGATGCCGAAATCTATGGTGGAACCAGTAAATGTCAGAAGATAGAGTATGGAATTTCCGGTCGGCATAACATAGGTGACGGACTGAACGACCTGCGGCTCAAACTCATCAACGCCGAGGTTTCCGGTTATGGCAAAACCAGCAATGGCCATAGAGCCAATGACGATGGCTGGCGCCAGAAACCGCCACGAAAAACGCGTCTGCCGGTTGGAAAAAACCCATAGCAGCAAGGCGCCCGCCAAAAGTGCGGTAATAGCAGGCCGCAAAGACTCGCCATCATAACCGGTGAGATTGCCAATAAAGCCCGGCAACCCCTGCCCGCCCATATCAGACAGGTCTATGGCCAGAGGCTCAATCAGCACAACGCGGGCAAGCCCGGTAATTCCCCGCGCTGCCATATAGGCGGAAAGCGCCATCACCAGCATGGCGACAATGGCTTTCATATCTCCGGCACCGGAACGAATAACCAGATTAAAAGCGCATGAACCCACAAGGGCCATTCCAACGCCAAATATCAATCCGCCAATAATAGCGCCGGCCCAGCCGAAATTATCAGACAGGTAAATGGTCTCATTGAGATCAATGCTTTGGGTGATTTGCTGAATTTGTACACCGATAAGAGCAACCGCAATGGCCAGCGCCCAGCTTCTGGCCCGCATGCTATCGCCATATCTGATCACATCGCGGACTGCACAAAAGGTACAAAACCTTGAGGAGCGACCGACAAGGCCAATCACCAGCCCGATCAGCAGGCCGCCCCCAATGGTGATAATTTGCGGCGTCAGTTCCATTAGAAATCTTTCAAAAATTCTATATATCAAACGTGACGTACTTTTTATCGGACATCGCTGGTTAATTCAAGGCTATTTTCTGCGAAAAAAATTCTATGGAAACATCGGGAGAATTTCTGATATAATACTTGAACATTAGAAGTATCAGGTGAAAACAACAGGCCACTGAACCGGGTATTCCAGACTGCCTCAACACCTGATTAATCAGGAAAACCAGGTTACACCTGCTGCGCAAGACCGAAACTATGTAAAATACACCAGGCACGAGGAGTTCAATCAAATGGGCATTCCTTCAATTGAACAGCACAAAAGAGAAATCGCTGCTGCCTGGGCCGTACATGCATTTACCGCATCCGGTGTTGTGTTGGGATTTCTGGCGGTTGTCGCTATTATTGAAGGTGATAAAATAGCCGCTTTTATGTGGCTGGGTCTTGCCTTGTTTGTCGATGGTATTGACGGTGCGCTGGCGCGACGGGTGCGGGTGCGCGAGGTCACGCCTCAGGTGGACGGTGCCACGCTTGATAATGTGGTTGATTTTTTCAACTATGTAGCGGTACCGGCTTTGATGATCTACTGGTTCGGTCTGGTGCCTCCGGGATGGGAAATTGTTACTGCCGCCGGTATTATGGCGGTGTCATGCTATACGTTTTCCAATACTAACATCAAAACATCCGATTTCTATTTTGTCGGTTTTCCGGCGGTATGGAACCTGCCGGTATTGTATTTTCATGTATTGCAGACGGACCTGTGGATCAATCTTGCGGTTATTGTCATTCTGGCCATGCTGACGTTTGTACCGATGAAGGTGGTTCATCCGCTCCGGGTGGTGGACTGGCGGATAATTACCGTGCCGATGACAGTCCTGTGGGCGGCAACGTCTTTGCGCCTGGTGCTGATTTCACCAGACGTTATTACAGCACAGGAAGCCTCTCCCTTGTTGTTCTGGCTATGGGTTCTGGCTTCAGTCTATTTTGTCGTCTTATGTATCTGGCGCACGTTCGGCAAACGAGCGGTTGATTAGCGCAAAAAACTGGCCAATTGTTCTATAGACTACCTTTGCTTGAGCGTTCGCCAATGCTATAGGATGCTCACCCCTGTCGACACTTGCCGCGACAGTCCCAGCTTTCCCCAAAGAAATGAGGTTTTATTTCATGACGAAGATCAAGGTTAAAAATCCGGTTGTTGAACTCGATGGCGACGAGATGACCAGAATCATCTGGCACCTTATTAAAGACAAGCTCATCCATCCCTATCTTGATATCGATCTGGAATACTATGATCTTGGCATGGAAAGCCGCGATGCCACCGACGACCAGATTACCATTGATGCCGCTGAAGCGATTAAAAAACATGGGGTGGGCGTCAAATGTGCTACCATCACACCTGACGAGGACCGGGTTAAAGAATTTGGCCTCAAAAAGATGTGGCGCTCACCCAACGGTACTATTCGCAACATCATCGGCGGCACTATATTCCGCGAGCCCATCGTCTGCCAGAATGTGCCCCGCCTGGTGCCCGGCTGGACCGACCCCATCGTCATTGGCCGCCATGCTTTTGGTGATCAATACCGGGCCACAGATTTCCTCGTCCCCGGCAAAGGCAAAATGACGATCAAGTGGGAAGCCGAAGATGGCTCTGAAACCATTGAGCGTGAAGTCTTTGATTCCCCCGGCTCCGGCATTGCCCTGTCGATGTATAATCTTGACAATTCCATTCGCGATTTCGCCCGCGCCTGCCTCGCCTATGGCATCAACCGCAAATGGCCGGTCTACCTGTCGACCAAAAATACCATTTTGAAAGTCTATGACGGTCGCTTCATGGATATCTTCGAAGAGACCTATCCAAATGAATTCAAAGCCCAGTACGATGAACTTGGCATCTCTTACGAACATCGCCTGATTGACGACATGGTGGCATGTGCGATGAAGTGGAACGGCAAATTCATCTGGGCGTGCAAAAACTATGATGGTGATGTGCAATCAGATACTGTTGCGCAAGGGTTTGGCTCACTTGGTCTGATGACCAGCGTTTTGATGACACCCGATGGCAAGGTCGTCGAATCAGAAGCAGCGCATGGCACGGTCACACGCCATTACCGCGCGCACCAGCGCGGCGAAGCAACGTCAACAAATTCAACTGCCTCAATTTTCGCCTGGAGCCGCGGCCTCAGCCATCGCGCCAAGCTGGACGAAAATGACGCCCTGGCAAAATTCGCCACAACGCTTGAGGAAACCGTCGTCAACACCATCGAAAGCGGCTTCATGACCAAGGATCTCGCCTTGCTGGTCGGTGCCGAACAATCGTGGTGTACGACCACAGGCTTTTTGGATAAAATAGACGAAAACCTGCAAAAAGCGATGAGCTGACGCGACAGGTTCGCTTTTTAAGAGTGGCGCTCAAGCGGCGCGCGGTTCATTCTAGCGGCGCTCAAGCGGCGCGCAGCCTGCGGGCCCCTTGGGCCCTAGTCCAACGCTGCGCTCGTCCCGGTGCTACAATGATAGTCTGTCATTGTGGCACCGGGACGAGCGCAGCGTTGGACTAACGAGCAAAGCCGAGTGCAGGCTGCGCGCCGCTTGAGCGCTCCTAAAATGAGCGCTCCTATAATGCCCGCATGATCTGATATAAGGCGTGACGGCGCAGCGGGTTTTCCTGCGGCAGGCCGGGGTGGTCGAATTCTCCTTCATATGTCATGCCAAGGCGTTCCATGACGGCACTTGAACGCTTGTTAGCGATCACGGTAAAAGATACGATTTCACCCAGATTCAACTCGGAAAATCCGTATTCTATGAGCTTTTTTGCCGCCTCGGTGGCATAGCCCTTGCCCCAGAAATCATAAGCCAGCCGCCAGCCGATTTCATAGGCCGGGGTGAAGTGGGCTTCAAATGCTACCGGGGTCAGATTGACCATACCGACAAATGAGCCTGTCGCCTTTTCAATGAGAGGGAGATACAAAAAACCGGGCTGCTGCATGCGCTCACAAAAGATTTCAATCATCTGCGCGCTTTCCTGCCGGTTTAGAAAAAACGGAAAGAACTCCATTATGCGCTGGTCCTGGTTCATTTGCGCAAACGGTTTGATATCATCGTCACACCAGTCGCGCATAACCAGACGTTGTGTTTCCAGTTGAATCATAAGGCAACTACCCCTGCCCGGTTTCATTTTTATCAGCTTTTGATTGCCGCCACCGCGCCCACTTATAGCCAACACGCCGGGTAAAACGGCGGACAATGGGCAAGTCAACTGACAGAACAAACAGACCCAGTGGCAACATCCAAAAACCCACTATGGGTAAAAAACCCAGCAGACCACCCAAAACCAGTGATATCCCCAACAGGATACGCAGCCATTTTTGCCGGGGCATCCTGATTTCGCGATTGAATATTTTTATGGCGGGCATGGTAGCCAGTTACTGTCCTTTTCCCAAACATTCGAGTGTGTAGTCAGATATACGCTAAAGTGATTCAAACGTGTACCGGCAATTGCCCAACAAGCTGTTAAACTGTCATTAAAATCAGGTGTCGAGTTTCAAGGGGAGAGCTAAAATCCAGCACCGTAAAAGCTGCATAAGCGGGGCCACCAGAATCGCTGTTTTTCTGGTGTTGCTTTTTGGTCTTGGCGCCTGCCAGACACTCTATGAAGAAGCGCCTGCGCCTGAGGGCACGGTTGGAACCGGTTTTACTGCACCGGTCATCGGTACCCGACTGACTTATCGTACCTTCACCGGCAAGACGTCGGTTAAGCAGGAAGACTGGATCGTCGTGACACCCGGGCAGGTTTTTGACCGCCCCACTTATGGCCTGAAAAGCGGCGCGAGAATGATTGTACGCAACCGCGATAATGGCAATTGGGTGGCAACGTATAGCGGAGCCAGGAAAATCAAAGGCGCCACCCCCGATGACAACCAGATGCGTCATCCGCTGTGGGTGGGTAAAAAATGGATCAGCACTTTTGTTTACAAGGATTATGTCGTCGATCGCGAATGGTCACCGGTACAGAATTTCTGGAGCGTTGAAGCCAGGGAAACCATCACTGTTGAAGCCGGTACGTTTGAGGTTTTGCGGTTGAAATCAGACCCCGGCCTGCACAGTTCGATCATCAGCACCATATGGTTTTCGCCTGAACTCGGGCTTGAAATCAAACGCCGGTGGGAACGGCTGGAAGATCACTACCTCGGTGCCCAGAAAGGCCGTATCGAGTTGATAAACATTGTACCGCCTGCTTCCTGATTTTCATCAAATAGCGGCGATTTCCCGGAATTTGTCGGCAACAATGCAACTTTATCAAAAATAGGGGTAGAATGGCATCGCGGTCTTTGCTATAGCAGCGCAGCGTTACCAATGATCCCCAGTAGCTCAGTTGGTAGAGCAGTCGGCTGTTAACCGACTTGTCGCTGGTTCGAGTCCGGCCTGGGGAGCCATTTTTTTTCATTGCACATCGATATTTCCCCCAATTATCAGGCGCTTGTGTGCAATGTTATACCATTGCATTTTAAAAGTAATGCGTTGCAAAATAGTCTGTGCAAAGATACAGTCAAAAAATGGGGCCAAGTTAATGGAGACTGCGGGTACGTGTGCCTGAGGCAGAGATCACGGCGTTGATCTAACAAAATCTGCATGGTCTACTTATTTATGGGGGAAACACGTGACACAAAATTTCAATCCGACAATTTCCAAGAGGCTTTGGTGGTGTCCAAAGCCTTTTTTTTATACTGCAATTTTGGGTCTGGCTTTCTCGTTCCAGACATCAATCATGTTGAGTCCGGCTTACGCCATCAAGCAATAATCACAGGCAAATGGTAATATGCCCTGTTCATCATGCCATACCAGAACAGGATTGAACAATGGCACGATGTATCCGCTAACCGGCACCGGTACCTATTTTAAAACCAATGGCGTCCTGCCACCAAGGACTGCACCACAACCTACTGCGCCGCCCGTTTATCAGCAGCCTCAACCGCGTCCGGTAGCGCCGCCCGTGTATCAACAACCTCAACCGCGTCCGGTAGCTCCACCCGTGTATCAGCAGCCTCAGCCGCGTCCGGTAGCGCCGCCCGTGTATCAACAACCTCAACCGCGTCCGGTAGCTCCACCCGTGTATCAACAACCTCAACCGCGTCCGGTAGCGCCGCCCGTGTATCAACAACCTCAGCAGCCAGCATACCGACCTCAACCGGCACGTAATCCTCATGTTGATTATTGCAGGCGTAAATACCGGTCTTACAATATTTCCACCGATACCTTTCGGGGATATGACGGCATTGTCCGGCGTTGCATAAGCCCCACAAGCCGGGGGCAGCAACCAGCCCGGCAGTATAATCCGCCACGGGTCCAGCCACGGCCCTACACTCCGCCACCGCGTGTCCGCACCCCGGTGCGCCAGAGTGGTAATTACACCTGTAATCAGGCCAAGAGATTAATTCGAAATCGCGGCTATAATAATGTTACCGCAAAAAATTGTGCTGATTTTGGTCGTTATACATTCTTTGCCTACCGGGGCGGGGTGCGCTATCGCCTGCGAATTCGCGCATCTGATGGTGTTATCTACAAGGTACAGCGAAGGTAATTAGCCATCAATCGATGCTGAAGAAAAAGCTGCCCCGGAAAATGAAATATTTTCCGGGGTATTTTATTACAGTGTTCAATTCAGTGCGAAGAAGAAATTCGATCGAGCAAATCGTTTTTATTTGCAGTTATATCGGCAATTGTCACATCATCGAGAACAGTCATAAACGCTGCGGTGGCTTGCTTGATTTTCCGCGACAATCGGCATATGCCGATAAGCGGACAAGTGTTGTTTGCGGGATTGAAGCATTCGACCACATCCATGGAGCCTTCGGTCAAGCGAACGATGTCGCCAACAATAATTTCTTTTGCCGGGCGGCTTAAGCGAAAACCGCCGCCGCGTCCACGCCGGGTTTCCAGATAGCCGGCCTTGCCCAGTTCATAAACAATCTTGACAATATGCGGCCTGGCCAGACGATGGATGCGAACAACATCATCCACCCGCACCAGATCAGGGGCACGAAGTGCGGCAAGCTGCAGGGAGCGTAGCGCATAATTTGTATAACTGGTCAGTTTCATGGAGGTTTCCGGTGAGATATTTGAATTATTTTTAAAGTTATATTTTTTTTATTGCTTTATCGTAACCGCCACACTATATCAAGCCCATTAAAATATGAGCACGAAAATAAAAGTGTGGCGCAACATCAGAAGGGTTTATTAAAATGAGTTTGAAAATTGGCGAGATCGCCCCGAATTTCACCGCTGAGACAACAACTGGCAAAATCGATTTTCACGACTGGATTGGCGACAGCTGGGCATTTTTCTTCAGCCATCCTGCTGATTTTACACCGGTATGCACGACAGAGATGGGACGGACAGCGCAGCTTGGCAATGAATTTGCAGCACGCAATGTCAAATCGATTGGCCTGTCGACAGATACGGTGGAAGAACACAACAAATGGATTTTGGATGTCAATGACACACAGAATACAACGCTGACATTCCCAATCATCGCCGATCCCGATCTGAAAGTTGCCAGGCTCTATGAGATGATCCATGCAGCCGAGAGCGAAACCGCTGCCGTTCGTTCGGTTTTCATCATTGATCCGAACAAGAAAATCCGCTTGACCATGACCTATCCGATGAGCGTAGGCCGGAATTTCGACGAAATTCTGCGCGTCATTGATGCGTTGCAGCTTGGCGATGAAAAGAAGATCGCGACACCTGCCGACTGGCGTCCGGGCGACGAGGTTATCATTCCACCTTCGATTGACAATGAAGCCGCCAAGGATATCTTCCCTCAGGGCTGGAATGAAATTCGCCCCTATTTACGCACAACAAAAGTTTGAACAGACGGGTCGTTGCCAGTATAAGTTGTAACGACCCATTTTAGACTCACAATACAAATTATTCAGGTCACTCATGTTAGACGGATTTTCGGCAGAACTACTGGCGCGGTTTCAGTTTGCTTTTACCGTGTCGTTTCATATCATTTTCCCCGCCTTCTCAATCGGGCTGGCGAGCTATCTGACCGTTCTCAACGGACTGTGGCTGTGGACCAGAGATGAAACCTACCTGACGCTGTTTAATTACTGGGTGAAAATTTTTGCCCTGGCCTTTGGCATGGGGGTCGTTTCCGGCATTGTCATGTCGTATCAGTTCGGCACCAACTGGAGTGTGTTTTCCGACAAGACCGGTCCCATCCTCGGCCCGCTGCTCGCTTACGAGGTTCTTTCTGCCTTTTTTCTCGAAGCCGGTTTTCTTGGCATCATGTTATTTGGCCGCGAACGCGTCGGACCCAAATTGCACATGTTCGCCACCGCCATGGTGGCTGTGGGCACGTTGATGTCGGCTACATGGATCCTGTCCGCCAACTCATGGATGCACACGCCAGCGGGATATTCCATCAACGCCGCCGGTCAGTTTGTCCCCGAGGACTGGTGGAAAATCATTTTCAATCCCTCATTCCCTTACAGGCTGGTCCACATGGTGCTGGCCGCGTTTTTGACCACCGCCTATGTGGTTGCCGGTGTTGCCGGCTGGCATCTGCTCAAAGACCGCAAGAACAAGGCCGTGCGACGTATGTTTTCCATGGCCATGTGGATGGCGGCACTGGTGGCGCCGTTGCAGATTTTTGCCGGTGACATGCACGGCCTCAACACTCTGGAGCATCAACCCGCAAAAGTCATGGCGATGGAAGGACATTATGACAGCCATCCCGACGGCGCACCGCTGATCTTGTTTGGTCTTCCCCACGCCAAAGAAAAACGCATCGATTATGCGATACAAATTCCCAAGGCTTCAAGCCTGATCCTGAAACACAGTCTCAATGCACCCCTGGCCGGACTGGACACCATAGCGGATGATGAAGAACCTCCCGTGGCGATCCTGTTCTGGAGTTTCCGCATCATGGTGGCTTTGGGCTTTGCCATGCTCGGGGTCGGC
>JAJRTY010000195.1 GCA_024278055.1 Alphaproteobacteria bacterium
AGCTCAGAGGCCTTCACTCCTGCCTCATATTCCTTGATCATTCCGATAATCTGTTCGTCCGTAAATCTGCGTTTCATAGTCCAGCCTTTCAATGACGGATTACTAACACCAATCTGGCCGGAATTCAGGGGGCTGGGTCAACGACCAAAAGGAAAGGTCTACACCCGCGCATACACCTGATACTCAAAAAGCTCCGGAATGGGTTAATTCCCTTGGAGAATTGACGAAAAACAGCCTTACTAAAGTCGGAAAATATATTGTAGGTGAGGGGTCTTACTACATAGATGTTTTTGCAGAAAAAAAACGAACCAACAAAGCAAAGGAAGTACTGGCTGTTGGTGCTGCGGAACACATTGTTGATCAATTTGGAACCGAAGACCCAATTGCAAAACGTGCCCTTCAACGTGAATTTAACCGCATGTACAGGTCGCAGGACAATATAGAAGGGGTAACACGGATTGCCCTAGAAGATCTGGAGAATTCCGATAAATCGAAATTTCAAGATTTGGAAATTGATGAAGACTGGCTTCACATGTTTTTCAACATTGCAGGTCAGTTTTCATCAGAACAAATGCAGGAGTTTTTGGGTAAATTGTTGTCAGGTGAAATTCAGTCACCAAGCACATTTTCTCCAAAAACTTTGCAACTCATTCCATCACTGGATCGACGGGCTTTATCTGCCCTTCAAGATTTTCTTTCCTGTGCATTTATTTCTACCTTTATGGTTCAACCAAAAGTTCCTAATTTGGGGTTTAACATCGGTGAAAACGGGTTGAAGAAGTTTGAACTTTCGTATTCAAAACTTTTAATTTTGCAGGACTATGGTTTGGCCGGAAGTGATTTTTTAAGTTATCAGGAAATTTCAGAGAATGTACTGACAATAGTACCCCACCAAATTGGTGATAAGTTTTTCGTCACAGAATGCATTGACCCACCAGATCCAAAACGAATGATAAAATTTAGTGGCCTCTCATTGTCTATAGCGGGTACCGAAATTTCCAAGGTTATGAATTTTGGAAACAACGAAGACTATTGGAAAGCTTTTAGTGATTGGCTTAAAGAGAAGCACAAACTTAGAACGATTGAAATTCCTGCTGACAGTGACGCCGAATAATACACTTTTCCTGCTACACAAATGTGCTACACTCCATTATGTAGCAGTCAATTAAGTGTTGGTTTTCTGCGGTTTTTTGTTGCCGGGTCTGTATCTCATCGCCCGCTCCAAATAAATGCCGAAAAAGCCCGTGCAAACTTTTGGGGGCAGCGCAACCATCCTCGAATTTGCCATCGACAGAATGTTGAGACTTTCACATTACCCCGCTTCGGCAAAGGCTGGCATTACAGAATTGATAAACCGTTCAAGCGAGGCTTTCTTGCGCTCGAAACTCATGCCTGAATCAATCCAGAATGAATATTCATCATAGCCAAGGGCCTCATAGGTCTTCAGGCGTTTGATGACATCATCAGCCCGTCCGATAACGTTGGTTTCGCGCATGCTTTCAGGGCTGTACATCGGATTAGTCGCTATTTCTTCGTCACTCAGGCGCTCAATCAGCCCCTGTTTGACCGGGCGTTCGTTTTTAAACCAGGCACCAAAATAATTGTAGAACCGGTTTATTTCTTCCGCACCCAATTGAACATCGGCCTCATTGTTGCCGACATAAGTATGACGCAACAACATTATTTTGGGCCGCGGTACATCACGGTTGTTTTTGCATGCCGCCTCAAAACGGTCCATCAGGCTGACAACTTCATCATCCCCCAGCCATAGCGGGGTTACCTGGACATTACACCCGTTTGCAACCGCAAAGTCGTGACTGTTGGGATCTCTTGCCGCAACCCAGATCGGCGGATGAGGGTCCTGCAAAGGTTGCGGTGCCGAGGTTGTAGATGGAAATGACCAGAATTCACCCTCATGGGCATAATCGCCTTTCCACAGATTTTTGACGGCAGGAATTAATTCCCGCATTTTCTGTCCGGCATCCCAGGCATTAAGACCAGGAGAAAGCCTCTCGTATTCATACACATACGCCCCCCTGGCGATGCCTATTTCCAATCGGCCATCCATGATGATATCGGCCATAGCAGCTTCTCCGGCAAGCTTAATTGGATGCCAGAAAGGAGCAACAACAGTACCGGTTCCAAGCCGTACATTTTTGGTTCTGCGGGCAAGATCCACAAGATTTAAAAATGGGTTTGGGGCAATGGTGAAATTCATACCATGATGTTCACCGGTCCAGATCGCATGCATACCGCCCCGGTCGGCAATATCGCACAGCTCAAGAAACTCCTTGTAAAGCCTTTGCTGGCTTTCCTCTGATGAGATCCGCTCCAGATGAACAAAGAGGGAAAATTTCATGGTTCAGGTTCCTAGTTTTACCTGGCGTATTTCACCAGATTTTTGATTGCCAAAGTAAATCCCATAATCTCCCACCAGGCTTTCAACCCGCAGGCGTTTGAGCATTTCGGCAACTGGTCTGGTTCTTATTTGGGTGAAGGTCTGCTCGTTCAGAATATGGAACTGACCTAAAGATGGTTGGCCACCTGCAGCGCTGCAATGATAGACAATATGTTGTTTGTTGTGATCGCTATCTGCATAGACCGAATAGATAAATCCAACGGATGCCTGAAGTTTGGTTTCTTCAAGCAGCGCTATTATCTGAACACTTGCTCCGTTTCCCGTCGTGACCGATTTATGCGGCAACTCCAGATCACCAGCTTCATTGCGCACCAGCAGAATTTCGCCTTGCCTTTCAATAACCGCACTGACCACCACATCTGTGCCCGATGTGATGACAGACATGGCTTTTTCTTCGAGTGCTGGCGTGAAGTAAGCTCCGCGCACATAGCCCAAACCATTTACAAATCCGTTTTTAAATACTTCCACTTTACCAATCAGTATCGCATGATCGCCTGCTTCTATAACCTGATGCATCGAACAATCGAACCAGGCTGCAACCTCATCCAGTACTGGTGAGCCCTGTGGCCCGGTCGCCCACTTCACAGCGGCAAAACGATCTGCCACCGGCATGGCAAAGACCTGCGAAATTTCTTTCTGGTCTTCCGCCAGAATATTGACAGCAAACCCTGAGGCAGTAGTGAATGCCTTATAATTTCTGGAGGTCTTTGCCAGACTGACCAATAACAAGGGCGGCTCAAGCGACACGCTCGAAAATGAGTTTGCGGTAAAGCCAAGCAGATTATTATTTGAATCAAAGGCTGTAACAACAGTGATGCCGGTTAAAAAAGCGCCAAACGCATCTCTGAGAGCCCTGGGGTTTTCGTTACTCAATTTACCTGCTCCCTCAATAAATTCACGGGCTCATTTAACCAGGCACTTAGTGCGGAATTCACCTCCACAGGTGTCGTCAGGTGAGCCATGTGCCTGTGCCCCGGTATGATGCAAATTTTGCCATTAGGAGTGTTTGCCGCCATTGTTATGGCCATATCCGGCGTAGAATTCGGATCGTCATCCCCGGTTAGAAAAAGAGCAGGACAATTTACCTTGTTCCAACAATTGGCATAGGTTGCATCACCCCTGGCAAAGGCGTCATAAGTGGTTGCATAATTCTGCTGCTCCATTTGCGATAACCACAACCTGGCTTTCCTGCCGGCCTCCACATCCCGGGGCCCGTTATCAAACCAGCGAGCGATGGGGCCGCATACATCAATGCCGCCATTTAGGATATCCTTAGCCCTTAGCAAAACCGCCTTTCGGGCGTCCTCATTGCGACAATAAACACCGTTCAACACCGCAACCCGAAGTACGTTTTCCGGGTGCCTTGCAACATATCCACCAGCAATCAGGGCCCCCATGGAATGTCCCGCAATATTCGTCGGGCCACAGTTGAGCGCTAAAATAAATTCATGCAGCCACTCAACAAAATCTGGCAATTGAGACCCCACAGGCAGAGGCGTGCTGCCGCCGTGCCCCGGCAGATTTACAGCGATCACCCGATGTGATTTTGCAAAGATGTCAATTTGCGGCTGCCATGCGGCATGTTGCATACCAACACCATGAATAAAAAGGAGGGGCTCACCTTTGCCGCGTTCAAGATAAACCACGGATTGATCGCCACATGACAGCGGCAGATTTGTCAAGGTCATGACCAAAATCCTTTAAATCCTGACATGTCGAATTATGGTATACCATCTTACTGTATGTCAATAATTATTGCGCAAAGGCATTCAAGCCGCTAAAATCACCGTCTATGGAAAACAGCATGAATCTGAATTTAAGAATTGAACATCCTCCACTGACTTTGCGGGAAATGGCTTTGGAACGCATGCGTGCTGCAATAATTGCCGGAAAGTTTGCGTCAGGTGCCCGGCTGGTAGAACGGCCATTGTGTGAACAACTGGGCGTCAGCAGATCAGTTGTGCGCGAGGTAATCAGGTATCTTGAAGCAGAAGGGCTGGTTGAGATTATTCCCAACAAGGGGCCAATTGTTGCGCGCATGGACTGGGATCAGGCCCGGCAGATTTATGACGTGCGCCTTTTGCTGGAGGCCAAAGCTGCCGAAACCTGTGCCAGGATTGCCGATAAAGCTGACAAGGCCCGGCTTGGTATCGCTTTTGATCTGTTGAAGGCGGCCTACAGTTCAGGTGACAGCATCAGTTTGTTCGATGCCACAACCCGGTTTTATCAGGTTATTTTTGATATCAGCGAGCATAATGTTGCCTGGGAAATTGTACAAAGATTAAACGGACGGATCAGCCGCCTCAGGGCCATGACGCTTGGCACGGCTGACAGGCATGTGGCGGGCTTTGCGCGGATGACCAGGATTTATCAGGCAATCATCAACAATGACCCGACTTCTGCAGCTCAAGCTGTAAAAACCCACATCAGAGAAGCCGCCCGGATCGCCGAAAAACTTTTGGTTGGCAAACAGGACAGGCTCTAAGAAGCAGGCCGCTCATCCGGGGTCGAAATTCGGTTGGGGGCATCGCGAGCATGGGTGCGCATAAGTTCAGCGGCCTGAGCTGTTTTGCCCGCCACCATGGCCTCAAAAATCCGCTCATGTTCACTCCACACATGGGTGGTCATACCGGGATGCTGCAATACTTTGCTCATCGACCTTTGCAGGTGACGCCAGTTCAGATGCATTGTATCAATAATGATTGCATTACCGCTGAGCTGATAAATCAGTGAATGAAAATCTATATCCGCCTGCAAAACCGCCTGACTTTGAGCCGCCTCAACACAAGCCTTGCCACGCGCAATGATTTCACGGCCTCTGGCAATATCTTCTTTAGTCAGGCGCGTGACCGCCAACTCAACCGCCAGCGGATCAATTGCCGCGCGAAACTGATAAATTTCATTAAACAGCTTTCCGTCAACTGCGGCCACAACAACACCGCGCCTACCGGTGTCTTCGACAAAATTTTGCGATTTCAGCATGGCAATTGCACTGTTCACCGGCTGGCGTGAAACATTGAGCTGTGCTGCCAGATGATCCTGAGACAGCCGCGTGCCTGGCGTCAAAGACCCGGTACAAATTTCGTTGAGGATTGCTTCATAGGTCATTTGTACCAGCGATTTTGCCGGTGTCAGTGTTTCCATTAAGAACCTTCCCTCTGCCGATTGAAACCATATAGCTGCTTGACACTATAGCGGCAAAACAGCATTCTGTATACGAAATTTGGTATGCGAAATAGCAGGGAGATGGGGTATGACATCAACGGCAATCAGAATTTTGCTGGCAAAAGTAGGTCTTGATGGTCATGACCGCGGCATCAAGGTCGTTGCCCGGACTTTACGCGATGCCGGCATGGATGTGGTCTATTCCGGGCTTCACCGCACCCCGGAAGAAGTGGTCACCGCCGCTGTTCAGGAGGATGTGGACATCCTCGGTGTCAGTCTTTTGTCCGGTGTTCAGCTAACGGTTTTTCCAAAAATATTTGCGCTGTTGAAAGAAAAAAATGTCAACGACCTGATCGTTGTTGCGGGCGGTGTCATGCCCGATGAAGATGTTGTTGCCATCAAAAAAATGGGCGTAGCTTTAGTGATGCTGCAAGATACCCCGCCTAAGGAAATCATCGCCTCGCTGCAACAACTGGTTGCCGAACGCGGCCCCAGGTAAGGAAAAGATTATGGAACAATGGTCATTCCCGCCGAAATACGACGACACCTATATGCCGCCGCCAGACAGCCGTTACTGGTTTACCAAGCGCGAAACCATGCCGGCTGGCGAACGCGAAGGCCACATTCTGCAACGCTTGCAGGAAGTATGCGCGTATGCCTATGAAAATGCGGGCTTTTATCGCAGGCGATGGGATGAGGCCGGGTTTCATCCCTCACAGCTAAAATCGCTGGAGGATTTTGAGACCCGCGTACCGGTTATCAGAAAAGCTGAAATACGCGCATCACAGGCAAACCACGCTCCCTTTGGTGATTACTTATGTATTCCGCAAAAAGAGATTTATCATATTCACGGCACCAGCGGCACCACGGGCACGCCGACGGCTTTCGCCATCGGTCGCGGTGACTGGCAGGCAATTGCCAACGCTCATGCCCGCATAATGTGGGCGATGGGGATGCGGCCCGGTGACATTATCTGTATCGCCGCCATCTTCAGTCTGTATATGGGCAGTTGGGGCGCATTGGCCGGGGCCGAGCGTCTCGGTGCATTAGCGTTTCCGTTTGGAGCAGGAGCTTCGGGCATGTCGGCACGCTGCGCCCAGTGGCTCAATACTCTCAAACCGGCCGGGTTTTACGGTACCCCCACCTATGCGCTGCATCTGGCGCAAACGGCAAAAGACAACGGCCTAAACCCGCGCGATTTCGGCCTGCGCTACATGTTCTTTTCCGGCGAACCCGGGGCTTCCATTCCCAGCGTGCGTGACAGGATCGAAGAGCTTTATGGTGCCAAAGTTTTCGACAGCGGATCAATGGCGGAAATGACCCCGTGGATGCATGTGGGCGGATCGTATCAAACTTCAGGCATGCTGTGCTGGCAGGATATTGTCTACACTGAAGTGTGCGACCCCAAAACCCATGTGCGCGTGCCCTATGGATCACGCGGCACGCCGATTTACACACATCTTGAGCGCACCTCACAACCGATGATCCGAATGGAATCAGGCGATTTAACTTTGTGGCAGGACGGCCCCAACCCCTGTGGCCGCACCTATCCGCGCCTGCCCCTGGGCATCATCGGCCGCATTGACGACATGTTCACCATCCGCGGCGAAAATGTCTATCCAAGCGAAATTGATGCCGCCCTTAACCAGTTACCTTCCTATGGTGGCGAACACCGTATTTTGATCACCCGTGACGGCAATATGGATGAAATCGCCGTCACCCTCGAAGCTGATGCAAGTGTCTGGCAATCCGGGCCGCAAAGCATAGCGGCTTTCCAGGGTGTTGCTGCCACCCACCTGCAAAAAATTCTCGGCCTGCGCGCGGTTGTTGAGATTGTCGCACCCAATTCGATTGAAAGAACCGACTTCAAGGCGCGCCGGGTGATTGATGATCGCGATGTGCTGCGCGAGATGCGCGCAAGACTTGAGGAGCATAATTCCTGATGGCAGCCTATGTCCCATCTCTTGATCTGATCAAACATATCGAAAGCGGGCAGACCTGGGCCATTGCCCGAATGATCACCCGGGCCGAAGCCAATGTCGCTGAAGCACGTGAGGCCATTGGAGAAATCTACCGCAAAGCCGGTCGCGCCCACATAATCGGCATTACCGGCGTTCCCGGCAGCGGTAAATCCACGTTGGTCAACAAACTGGCAGAAAAACTGCGTCAGGACAACCGCACCATTGCCATTGTCGCCATCGATCCCTCCAGCCCCTATTCCGGCGGCTCTATTCTGGGTGATCGTATTCGCATGGCCGATCTGGTGCTCGACCCCGGCGTTTTTATCCGCTCCATGGCCACCCGCGGTGCCGTCGGCGGCATGGCCCATTGCGCCCTTGATGTTGTTGATATTTTAGATGTGCCGGGCTTTGATACGATTATTATTGAAACCGTCGGTGTCGGTCAGGATGAAGTAGAGATTGCCCATGCCGCGCACACAACGGTGGTGGTATCAGCGCCGGGGCTGGGTGATGAAATCCAGGCAATCAAAGCCGGAATTCTGGAGATCGCCGACATTCATGTGGTGTCAAAATGTGACCGCAGTGATGCCAACCGCTGCCTGACAGACCTGAAAATGATGCTGAAAGATGGTCTTGGTTCTTCCGGCAATGATCATTGGCACCCGCCGGTTATTGGCATCAGTTCCTATGCCGATGAAGGCTTTGAAGCGCTGATCGAGGCTCTGGCTGCTCATAAAAACAGTTCGGTAAATTCACAACGCCGGGAAAATATCGCCAGGTTCAGATTGTCCAAGGCGGCTGAAACCCTGTTACTGGAAGAATTTCGCAACTCTTTGGATATCACTGCAAGCGCGCAAACGCTGGCGGCCCGCAAAAGTGACCCTTATTCGCTTGCCTTATCCTTGATCGAGGATTTTAAAAATGAAAACGCCTAAAACCATCTCGCAGATTTCCACTGAAGAAACTGAAACTGAAACCGCCCAATGGCAGGACAATGAAGTCGCCGACTTTCTGGCGCGCGCACCAGAAGCCCGCGAGCAGTTTTATACCGCCGGTGATCTGCCGGTAGAGCGCACATATACAGCAGCGGACATCGCGGACACCCCGGCGCAAGACATCGGCCTTCCGGGCAAATACCCGTTCACCCGCGGGCCATATCCCACCATGTATCGCAGTCGCAACTGGACAATGCGCCAGATTGCCGGTTTTGGCATTGCCGAAGATACCAATGAACGTTTTAAATTCCTGATCTCCCAGGGCCAGACCGGCCTGTCCACCGATTTTGATATGCCAACCCTGATGGGCTACGACAGTGATCATGAAATGTCAGATGGCGAGGTCGGTCGCGAAGGCGTTGCCGTTGATACGCTGGCTGATATGGAAGCCCTGTTTGCCGACATTGATCTTGAAGCAATCTCGGTTTCACTGACCATAAATCCGTCGGCATGGATTTTGCTCGCCATGTACATCGCCCTGGCTGAAAAACGTGGTTGCGATCTCAATAAAATATCCGGCACGGTACAGGCCGACATTCTTAAAGAATATATGGCGCAAAAAGAGTTTATCTTTCCCATAAGCCCATCGGTGCGAATTGTGCGCGACATGATCGCTTATTCGGCCAAAACCATGAAGCGCTATAACCCGGTCAATATCTCCGGCTACCATATTTCAGAAGCCGGCGCCTCGCCCCTGCATGAAGCAGCATTCACCCTTGCCAATCTGATCGTCTATGTGGAGGAGGTTACAAAAACCGGTATGGATGTGGATGATTTTGCCCCGCGCCTGTCATTTTTCTTTGTCTCCCAGGCCGATTTCTTTGAGGAAATTGCCAAGTTTCGTGCCTTGCGGCGGTGCTATGCTAAAATCATGAAGGAGCGCTTTGGTGCTAAAAAACCCGAATCCATGCGCCTGCGCTTTCATTGCCAGACAGCAGCGGCATCGCTGACAAAACCGCAATTTATGATCAACACGGTGCGCACCGGCTTTCAGGCGCTTTCAGCCGTACTGGGCGGGGCGCAATCCCTGCACACCAACGGCTATGATGAAGCCTTTGCCATTCCCACCGAAGATGCCATGCGCCTGGCCTTGCGCACCCAGCAGATCATTGCGGATGAAACCAATGTGACCCAGGTGGTCGATCCACTTGGCGGATCATATTATGTCGAGGCGCTAACAAACGAATATGAAACAAAAATTTTCGAAGTGCTGGACGAAATTGATGAACGCGGCGGCACCATCAAGCTGATTGAAGAGGGCTGGTTTCAAAAACACATCGCCGATTTCGCCTATGAAACAGCCTTGCGCAAACAATCGGGCGAAAAGCCGGTCATTGGCGTTAACTGCCACCAAATCGATGAAAGTGATGTAAAAATTGAAACCCACCCCTATGATCTGGAAACCGCACAAAAACAGATTTCAAGAACCAGACGCATTCGCGCCCAGCGCGATGAAAGCAAAGTGCAGGACTTGCTCGAGCAACTGGTCAAAACCGCCCAAGACGACAGTCAGAACATTATGCCCGTTACCATTGAACTGGTAAAAGCTGGTGCGACCATGGGTGACATTGTCGAAAAACTGAAAATTGTCTGGGGCGTATATCGCGAGACACCGGTGTTTTAACCGCCCCATTCTTCAATTATCAATTCCATGGTCACACAGACATTGTTGGCACCGGGAATAAACCGGCCTGCCCGGATATCACCGTGCTGATCAACCACGACTCCATACAGGCTGGCTCGGGGACCATCTTTTTCATCGCATTTTATTTCGCCGTTTAAACACAATATCTCGACGATGGGCCCCTCCGCTGTTTGCGATTTTCCCTCGGCAATTTCCAGGTTGGCACTGGTAAGACTTCCCAGACTACCGCGGATAAAGGCATTGGCTACATTCTCTTTCAGGCAGATATTTTCAACACTGGTCACAAGGTCTTCATTGGGGGCGATGCGAGCGCAGATAGCTCGCCTGTTTAGTTTTTCCGTGTTTGCTATCATCACTTTATCCCTTTGCCTCAAAGCATTGCAGGCTTGAAAATCGAATGGGTGACTTCGCTGTCATAGATTTGCCTGAACCCCACGCCCCCAAGCCCGGTGAAAAAAGCCGTCACCGGCTGTTTGCAAATCCTGATTTTTTCCGCCACAAAATGCCCGCCAATAGGCACTCCTTGATCCGAGGTCACAAGGCCATGGCAATGAACCAGAAGCCCACCATCTGTGCCGATACCAATATTTGCATTGGCACCAATCAGCATAACAACACCAGGGACTTTTATTGGCGGACGATAGTTGATTTTGTTGTGCATATTCGGGTCTTTTCGCCCCAGGCAATATTCAAAACCTTCAAAAAATCCACCGACAAGATTAACCCCCGCTGATTTCAAGCCACGCGCCTGGCAGGCTTTTATCAATTCCCCGGCTAAATTCGCCCCCGGTAATAACTGTTGGTGAAAATGAATAGCCTGAGGCACCTGTTTCATCAGCACACGTTCTTTATCAGCCTTGCCCGGATGTTGATGGAACTCCGGCCGCTGTATCATTGCCCTTGCCCTTTCGACCAGCCATCCTTGTTTAGAATCTCTTTGATAATTTTCTTGGCAACTTTGCCATAGGCCGTTTTTGGCATTTCGTCCCAAATCAAAACCTGTTGCGGCACCTTGTAGCGGGCAATTTTGCCGGCCATCCAGCCGAGCAATTCCGCTTCGGTTAAAGAGGTGTCAGGAGTGCAGACAATTATAGCCACCCCCACTTCACCCCATTTGTCATGCGGCATTCCAACCACTGCCACTTCACTGATATTGGGGTGGGTCAGTATTTTTTCTTAAATTTCACGCGGGTAAATGTTTGAGCCACCAGAAATATACATGTCTGATGCCCGCCCGGTAATGAACAGATAACCATTGTCATCCAGATGGCCCAGATCTCCGGTTCGAAACCAGCCGTCACGAAAGGCTGCTTCATTAGCTTCTACATTGTTGAAGTAACCGGCAAAAACTCCGGGCCCGATAACACAAATCTCACCGGTCTCATTAGCCCCCAGCATAGTACCGCCTTCATCCATGATCGCCACCTGCATACCAGTGCGAGCAAAACCACAGGTGCCCGCCTTGACCAGGGTGCCGTTCTCGATGGTATGTAAATTTGCCGGCAGCACTGTTATGTTTCCGGTAACTTCACCCAGCCCGAAATATTGCACCAGAACCGGACCGAGTTTTGTCAGAGCATATTTTTGATCTTCGCCATACATCGGCGCACCGGCATAGATTACGTGGCGCAGGCTGGAGTGATCGAAGATATCGACAGCCTCGTGTTCGACCAGCAGCTTGACGATGCTGGGAACCGTGAACATATTGCTGATGTGATGTTCCTCAACCAGTTTCCAGACTTCTTCGGGCATCAGTTTTCTGGCTTCGGGCAGAACAGTTGCAGCCCCGCGTGCCACCTGGGTCAGTTGGTGAATTCCAGCACCATGAGACAGGGGTGCCACCACCAGAGAGCGGTCCGCTTCAGTCGTACCTGGCAAAAGATCGGCAAGGTGATTGGTCACCACAAAAGCCATTTGCCCATGGGTCAAAACAGCGGCTTTGGGATTACCGGTTGTGCCTGACGTATAAAAAAACCAGAGCGGGTCATCATATTCAACGGCTGCGGATTGAAACGCCAGCTCGCTGCCCTTTACAGCCAGGTCATCGAAGCCGATTGCACCTTTGAAATTATCACCAATCGAAATCAGAACCTTCAGTTCGGGTACAGTTTTTACAACCGCCGTTACATGATCCAAAAACTCGATTTGTGATATTGTCACCACCGCACCGGCACTTTTTGCAATGCCGGCAACTTCTTCGGGCATCAGACGAAAATTCACCGGCACCAAAATTGCCCCGAGCTTGAAGCAGGCAAACATGGCCTCAAACATCTGGTTGCAGTTTCGCGACTGCACCAGAACCCGGTCACCTTTGACAACTCCTTTGGCTGCAAGGCCGCGCGCAACATTGTCAATGCGAGCATTCAGTTCACGCCACGTCCAGGTCTTTTCGCCCCAGACAAAGGCCAGGTGATCAGGCAGGCGTTGAGCTGTCTGGGTTAATAAATCACCGAGGTTCATCACCCGGCGCGATCGTGGAAGGCCATCAAAACCCATTGTCACACTCACTTGATACGCTCCAGAATACTGACGTAATTGGCAACGGCAGCCCCGCCCATGTTGAAGATACCGGCCAGCTCGGCATCAGCTATCTGCATCTCGTCTGCCTCCTCCGTAAGCTGCATCGCCGCCAGCACATGCATGGAAACGCCGGTGGCGCCAATCGGATGGCCTTTTGCCTTGAGGCCACCGGACGGATTTATTGGCAAGGTACCATCTTTTTGCGATATGCCTTCCTCAATGATGCGACTTCCCTGACCCTCCTCAGCCAGGCCCATGGCTTCATATTCAAGCAGTTCAGCGATGGTGAAACAATCATGGGTTTCCACCAGATCAAGATCATGGATAGAAAGTTTTGCAGTTTCCAGCGCCGATTTCCACGCCAGAGCGGCACCGTCAAAGCGCGCAATATCGCGCTTTGACAGCGGCAGAAATTCATTCACCTGCACAGCTGCGCGAAAAGCTACCGCACGTTTCATGGCCAGCGCGGTTTCAGTATCAGCCAGTACGATGGCCGCAGCCCCGTCCGAAATTAACGAGCAATCGGTTCGCCGTAGCGGTTGGGCAACATAGGGGTTTTTCTCCGACACAATATTACAAAACTCAAACCCCAGATCTTTGCGAGTATGGGCATAAGGGTTGGCCACGGCATTGTGATGGTTCTTGGCAGCAATTCGGGCAAGCGCTTCTGATTTATTCCCGTGGCGCTGAAAATAGGCATCAGTAATTTTCGCAAATACCCCGGCAAAGCCACCGGCAACATCAGCTTCTTCGCTGTGGTAACTGGCGGCGAGAAGAATTTCTCCTATTTCACTAACCGGCGTTGCCGTCATTTTTTCGACACCGACAACAAGGGCTATGCGTCCGCGCCCCGACAGGATGAAATCCCGTGCCGCATGAATGGCAGCACTACCCGTGGCACAGGCATTCTCCACCCGTACCGCCGGCGTATGTCTGAAGCCGTCATCGGCAAGAGAAAACAATCCGGCGTGAAAATCCTGAGCACTCAGCCCATTGTTCATCACGCCAACAAAGCATCCATCCACATCACCCGCAGCAATGCCTGAATGCGACAGTGATTGCCTGGCCACATCGCGCAACAGGCTTTCCGCATTTTCTTCAGGCAGTTTTCCAAAAGGAGAATGCGCCCACCCCACAATACATACCATATTCACCACCAGATTATTGCCAGTTTACGGATATGATATTGTCACAATAAGGGATCTATCACCATAGATTCCAGACGATTGATAGAATTACTCTAATCATTCTTCCATTTTATGGAACATCCCATGGAGGGGATTTGTGCCTTGGGACCGTGGCCGCATTGGGCCACCTGTTTCATCGCTTCAAATAAGTCGCGACGTAAATCTTCAGGTCCTGCCTGTTTGCGCGAAGCATCGAGGCGTCCGCGATACTGCAATTCACCATTGGCATTAAAGCCGAAAAAATCCGGGGTACAAACTGCATCATAGGCCTTGGCAACGGCTTGACTTTCATCATGCAGATAAGGAAATGGAAAATCATTGGCCGCCGCCACTGCTTGCATTACCTCAAAAGAATCTTCCGGGTAATCGTCAGCATCATTACCATTAATCGCCACTACACCAATTCCCAGCTCTGTCAGATCACGGGCATCTCTGATGATGCGATCAAGCACTGATTTGACATAGGGGCAATGGTTGCAGATAAACATTACCAGCGTACCTTTAGGCCCGGACACATCACTCAATGACACCATAGTGCCATCAACGTTTTTCAAGGTAAAATCTGGTGCCTGCCAGCCAAAATCACATATGGGTGTTTCTACCGCCATACCTTCCTCACGTTTTCATAGCAGCCTGGGCGGCGGCTTTGATGGCGCGGATATTTTCACCGTAAGGTGCGGGGTTTGAAACCGAGCCGCCCTTGAACACAGCCGATCCCGCCACCAGCACATCAGCACCGGCAGCCGCCATCAGCGGTGCAGTCTGTGGCGTAATCCCGCCATCAATTTCAATTTGGACCGGGCGATCGCCGATCATCGCACGCAATTGTTCAACCTTTGCCACCTGGGAGTGGATAAATTTCTGCCCGCCAAATCCGGGATTAACAGTCATGACACAAACCAGATCTATGATGTCGATGACATATTCAACAGCACTGGCCGGTGTTGAGGGATTAAGCGCAACGCCGGCCTTGCAACCAAGATCACGGATATATTGTAACGAGCGATGCAGATGCGGGCCGGCTTCGGCGTGAATTGTCAGGATATCGGCACCGGCATCAGCAAATTCTTTTAAAAACCCATCCACCGGCGCAATCATCAGATGCACATCCATCACTGTTTTGATGTGCGGTCGAATAGCCGCACAGGTAGCGGGACCAAAGGTGATATTGGGAACGAAATGCCCGTCCATCACATCCACATGCACCCAGTCACATCCCTGGGCTTCGATGGCTTCGCACTCAAGGCCGAAATTGGCAAAATCTGCTGCCAGTATCGACGGTGCTATCAGCACGCTTGCACTCATTGTTTGTTTTCCTGTTCGGCGATGTCTTCTTCTCGCATACTATCGGGAACCCCCATTGTAAACACCCGGCTGGAGGCAATATCGGCGGCACGGATGGTGCTGATTTCCTCAGCATTTACCGGCCCGGTCTGGCTTTCAAACAAACGGTTGGCCTGGCGCAGCTTTGCCCGGTCAAGTGCATTTCTGATGGAACGGGCATTGGCAAAATACGGCTGTGTTTTGCGCAATTCAATATATTTTTCCAGCATGTCCTGTGCTTCAGCATCCAGCTTGTAATTCTGCTCATCGAGCATTGATTCGGCAATAGTGAACAATTCGTCCGACTTGTAATCGGGAAAATCTATATGATGGGCAATGCGTGAGCGAAACCCCGGATTGCTTTCATAAAACTTGTCCATCCGATCGGAGTATCCAGCCAGGATAACCACCAGGTCGTCGCGGTTATTCTCCATTACCTGCAACAGAATTTCAATCGCTTCCTGACCATAGTCGCGTTCATTGTCCGGGCGATAGAGATAGTATGCTTCATCAATAAACAAAACCCCGCCCATGGCCTTTTTCAACACTTCCTTGGTTTTGGGCGCAGTATGGCCGATATACTGACCAACAAGATCATCACGGGTTACCGAAACAAGATGACCTTTACGCACATAACCAAGCCGGTAAAGCAGGTTTGACATGCGAAGCGCAACAGTGGTTTTTCCCGTTACCGGATTTCCGGTGAAACTCATGTGCAGCGTTGGCGCTTCATGACAAAGCCCCATGGCCCGGCGGGCACGCTCCACTAAAAGCAGGGCAGCTGTTTCGCGGATACGCTGCTTGACCGGTTTCAAGCCGACAAGTTCGCGGTCGAGTTCGGCAAAAATCTCCTCGACCCCGGAGGTTTTGTATTCCTCCGCAAGGTCAACGGATGAGACGAATTCTTCGTTTCCTTCAGTGTGATCAGCCATTTGTCACTGCACTTTCTTTTCATTCAACCACGGGTTTGCCACGAGTAAGTCTGACTGCGACCACCAACATCGGTGCGCCGCATTTCAATTTTCGGCTCGTTTTCAGGGCGGTTAACGATGAAGGAAATCATAACGGACTCAAATCCCCGGGTGTCATCAAAGGCATTGATGCGAATATAGGCATCACCATGCGCCTTGCGGCATTCATCCAATTCCATGGTGATACCTTTGGCATCTTTCAGATCAAACATGGGATGGCCCCACATTTCCCAGTAGGTATTTCGGGGATGGGGATCATAGGTGTATTCAATGCCAACGGCCCACTCATTGCCGAGACAGTATTCCAGTTGCGCTGTGATTTGCTAGTCACTCAAATCCGGCAGGAACGAAAAGCATCCTTGTGTATTACGCATGAGTTTTTTCCTTTCAATTGATTTGGAGCGGGGTAAGCCGCACCGTCCCGGCCTTGCCCCGGGACCTGTTAATGGTCAACCGCACTGTCATTGGGTCCCGGCTCAAGGCCGGGACGGTGCGGTTGAAAATGGGTTAGTCGGTTCAATTCCAGCTAATCCGGTCTCACCTCAAGTAGACACACCAGGTGTTGGCACGAAATCCGATGTATCAGTTGAGGTGTAATTGAAGGTGATGTTGCCCCAGACATCGAGCGCTGCTTCCAGCGGCTTGCACCACCTGGCTGCGGAGCGCAGGATTTCAGGTCCTTCGTTGGCAATATCGCGGCCTTCATTGCGCGCCATAACCATAACCTCGATAGCGACGCGATTGGCGGTTGCCCCGGCCTGAATACCCATGGGGTGACCAATGGTGCCACCGCCGAACTGCAACACCACATCATTACCGAATAAATCGAGCAACTGATGCATCTGGCCCGCATGAATACCGCCCGAAGCCACCGGCAAGACCTTCTTGATGTCAACCCAGTCCTGTTCAAAAAACAGGCCGCGCGGCAGGTCGATTTCGTTTCTGGTCTCGCGGCAGACATTATAGTAGCCCTGAACCGTCAAAGGATCGCCCTCAAGTTTGCCTACGGCGGTGCCGCAATGCAGGTGATCAACACCAGCCAGTCGAAGCCACTTGGCAATCACGCGAAAAGAAATACCGTGGTTGTTCTGGCGGGTATAAGTGCCGTGCCCGGCGCGATGCATATGCAGGATCATGTCGTTGGCGCGGCACCATTCGGAAATTGATTGAATGGCAGTCCAGCCGATAATCAGATCGACCATGACAATCACCGAGCCAAGCTCTTTGGCAAATTCCGCCCGGCGATACATTTCTTCCATCGTGCCTGCGGTAATATTCAGATAGTGACCCTTGATTTCACCGGATTCAGCACTCGCCTTGTTAACGGCTTCCATGCAGTAGAGGAAACGGTCGCGCCAGTGCATAAACGGTTGAGAGTTGATGTTTTCATCATCTTTCATGAAATCCAGGCCACCCTTGAGGCCTTCGTAAACCACGCGGCCATAATTCTTGCCGGAAAGCCCGAGTTTTGGCTTGGTGGTAGCGCCCAAAAGCGGCTTGCCGAATTTGTCGAGACGTTCGCGCTCAACCACAATCCCGGTTGGCGGGCCTTTAAAGGTTTTGCAATAGGCCGCCGGCAGCCGCATATCTTCCAGGCGAGCCGCCATCAAAGGCTTGAATGAAAACACATTACCGATAATCGAGGCGGTGAGGTTGGCGATAGAGCCTTCTTCAAACAGGATCAGATCATAGGCGATATAACAGAAATACTGACCCGGCGTACCCGGTACTTCATCCACCCTGTAGGCCTTGGCACGATAATCATCACATGCAGTCAAACGATCGGTCCACACCACCGTCCATGTAGCCGTTGAGCTTTCACCGGCCACAGCCGCAGCAGCCTCGATAGGGTCCACCCCCTCCTGGGGTGTTATGCGGAAAAGGGCGAGAAGATCGGTTTCTTTTGGTTCGTAGTCTCCATCCCAGTACCCCATTTGGGCATATTTCAGGACGCCAGCCTTATAGCGCTCTTTGCCCTTGATTTCGGTTTTCGCATTGGTATTCATGATTTTATCCTTTCATCGAGTGAAGACGTTTTGGCTTCAGGCGGCTTTGGTAACCGCAATCTGCGGGTCCAGGGCACCACTGAGGTAGCGGCTGGCCATATCGTCCATGGGAATGACTTTGATTTTTGCAGCGTTTCCAGCGGTGCCAAAACGTTCGAACCGGTCCAGGCACAGGGCTTCCATCGCCGCAATGGCGGGAATGAGAAATTTGCGTGGATCAAACTGCGTTGCATCTTCGGTGGCGATTTTCCGAAACTGCCCGGTCATCGCCATGCGGCAGTCGGTATCAATATTGACTTTGCGCACACCGTTTTTGATGCCGCGTTCAATTTCTTCCACCGGCACCCCGTAAGTCTGGGGCATGTCACCGCCACAGGCATTAATGATGTCCTGCAACTCCTGCGGCACTGAAGACGAGCCATGCATCACCAGGTGCGTGCCGGGAAGTTTTTCGTGAATGGCTTCAATCACATTCATCGCCAGAATGTCACCATCAGGCTTGCGGCTGAATTTATACGCCCCGTGGCTGGTGCCACAGGCGATTGCCAATGCATCGACTTTGGTGTGTCGGACGAAATCAACCGCCTGATCCGGGTCGGTCAGCAATTGCTCCATAGATAATTTACCTGATGCTCCCGAGCCGTCTTCTTCCTCAGCCTCTCCGGTTTCCAGGGAACCGAGAATACCAAGTTCACCCTCAACAGACGCACCAACCCAGTGGGCCATACGCGCCACGCGCTCGGTAATTGCAACATTATACTCGTAAGACGCAGGCGTTTTCATATCCGCCTCCAAAGATCCATCCATCATCACCGAGGTAAAGCCATGGCGAATGGCGGATGAACAGGTGGCTTCATTATTGCCGTGATCCTGATGCATACAGATGGGAATATCAGGATACATTTCGGCCAGGGCCTGGATCATGTGACGCAACATGATATCACCCGCATACGACCTGGCACCCCGACTGGCCTGCATTATTACCGGCGCGTCACATTTTTTCGCTGCCTTCATGATGGCCAGGCCCTGCTCCATATTGTTAATGTTAAAGGCTGGCACGCCGTAACTGTTTTCGGCGGCATGATCCAAAAGTTGTCTCAGGGTTATCAACGGCATGATTGTTTTTCCTTTTGTCTGTTCGCCACGCTGGCGGTTGTAATTCTCATCGTTTTTCTCTTCACGCCCGTCGTGCATTATCAATCAAGCGAAATATCAACGGCGTCAGGATCAACTGCATGGCAATGTCCATTTTACCGCCGGGAATAACGATTGAATTAGCCCGGCTCATCCAGCTGTCCTTGATCATCGATGTCAGATAGGGAAAATCGATACCTCGCGGATTGGCAAAGCGAATGACCACCAGGCTTTCATCGGCAGAGGGGATGGTTCGGGCAATAAAGGGGTTTGAAGTATCGACAACCGGGACGCGCTGAAAATTGATGTCGGTGTTTGAAAATTGCGGCACAATGCATTTCACATAAGCATCCATGCGGCGCAAAATTACATCGGTAACAGCTTCCGTCGAATAGCCCCGCGATGATTTATCCCGGTGAATTTTCTGGATCCACTCAAGATTGATAACCGGCACAACGCCGATTTTCAGATCGGCATAATCAGCAATCTTGATGCCATCAGTTGAAACCGCACCGTGCAGACCTTCGTAAAACAGGATATCGGCGCCGTCCTCAAAGGGCTTCCAGTCGGTAAATTCGCCTGCCGGCGTATTGTGCTTTTTAGCTTCAGCATCGTCATGAACATAGGTGCGTGTACGACCCTTGCCGGTTTCACCAAATATGCGAAGAACATCCTCCAGCTCATTCAGCTCATTTGCCTCATACGAAAAATGACTGAATGAATGATCGCCCTGCGCCAGCCTTTTTTTATTTTCCGCCGCCATCTGCGTGCGGTTGAAGCGGTGAAACGCGTCACCCTCAATTGCCACTGATTTAATGCCTTCCCGGCGAAAAATCTGATCAAACGTATGTTTAACCGTGGTTGTACCGGCTCCTGAAGAACCAGTGACGGTGATGATCGGATGTTTATTGCTCATCGGTTTTCCCCTTAGTCCCTGAACAGGCCGCGGTTGCGAAATAATGCCGGCGCTTCAAATTCCGGCAAATCATAATAAGCGCTAAGACGGCTGACCTTGTCAGTGGTGCCAAACACAAATGATGTGCGGGCATGCAATGTCTTGGCGCGCTGCTCCAGCAACCGGTCGCAACCATCTGTTGCCTGCCCCCCGGCCTGCTCCAGCAAAAGGGCAATGGGTGCGCATTCGTAAACCATGCGCAGACGGCCTTGCTCATAGCCTTTGCGGTTGTCATTGGGATAGAGAAATATACCGCCGCGAGTAAGGATACGGTGGGTTTCCGCCACCAGGGACGCTATCCAGCGCATATTGAAGTTTTTGCCGCGCGGTCCAGTCTCACCGGAATAACAATCGTCTATATAGGCGCGAGCCGGTGTGGGCCAATGGCGGTAGTTGGAGGCATTAATGGCAAACTCATTGGCGTATCCGGGTATTTTTACTGCCTGATCGAGCACCAGAAACTCACCTCTTTCGGGATCGAGGATTGCCGAAAGTGTGCCAGCGCCAAATGTTATCATCATCGCCGTTTGCGGCCCATAGATGATGTAACCACCGACAATCTGGTCAACACCCGGCCGCAGAAAGCTTTCATCGCCATCGTCTTTAGCTTCGTAGATAGAAAAGATAGTACCAATCGACATGTTCACATCGATGTTGGAGGAGCCGTCGAGCGGATCAATAGCCAGCGCCAGTCTGCCCGAAGCACTGGCCGCAACAACCTCGTCGCGTTCTTCTGAAGCAAACCAGCGCACACTGGTTTTGCAAATCTGTTCGAAAAACATTTCATCGGCAATTATGTCGAGGGCTTTTTGAGTATCGCCATCGCTGTTCTCACCGACAAAAGCCCCCATGGCACCTTCAAGAGCACCTCTGGAAATTTTCTTCGACAAGGTTTTTGCCACCCCTGTCAGCGCCTGGACAACTTCAGCCACATCCGTCGGGATGTCCTGATTGCCGGCCATATATGCAGAAAACTCCAACGCTTTGTTCATCGCACAATCTCTGGTTCAAGGTTTTAACCAGAGAAGTTTTGAGCGTTAGTTTGATAAAAATAAATTGAAAAAAATCATGTTGGTGTTAAATAAAATTTATGACCTACCATAATGCCATTAGCTTGAAACAGCTGCGAGCCCTGGTCGCAATTAATGAAAACGGAACTCTTGCCGCTGCTGCAACAGTATTGAATCTGACGCCGCCGGCCATATCCACACAATTGCGGCTGCTGGAACAAAATCTGGGTGTAAAGCTGGTGGAGCGCGGCAATGACGGCAAGACCGGCCTGACCATTTCAGGTCAGGAGGTTTTACGCACGGCATACACGATCAACGCGCAATTAAACCTTTGTTTTGACAGAATAAAATCACTGTCATCCGGCAAGGCTGGCTATCTCGCTCTTGGCGTTACCAGCACCGGAAAATATTTTGCACCGCAGTTGGTTTCGACCTTCCAAAGCATGTTTCCGGACATTGAAGTTGGTTTGAAAATCGGCAATCGCGGAGAAATAATTACGCTGATTTCCGAAGGCACCGTAGATCTTGCAATCACCGGCAGGCCGCCGCGGGCATCGGAAGTTATTGCTGAAATCCTGGGAATTCACCCACATATTATTATCGCTCCCCATGGCCATCCTTTAGCAACAGGGTGCGACGTTTTGCCCGAAGATTTGCTCAATCAAACCTTTCTGACACGCGAAAGAGGATCAGGAACACGCATTTTGATGCAGCGCCATCTCGACCGGCTTGGTGAAGGCCGCCCCTATCATACGGTCGAAATGGGTACCAACGAGACTATAAAACAAGCGGTGATCGCCAATCTTGGCATCGCTTTTATCTCCGCTCACACCGTTGCCAGCGAACTGGCTGATGGGCGTTTGGCACAGATCAGGGCCGACGGTGTGCCGATCACGCGTCACTGGTTCCTGATTCACCGGCGTGATATTGAACTGAGCCCTGTTGCCGAAAAGTTTCGCCAGTTTATCAAGTCGCAAAACGGTCGCTTTTTGCCTAAAATTCCGGATTGACACCGTGCCGCTCTAAGCAGTTGAAACAAATTGCATTTGATGCTCTATTTAGATTAAAAGACCTGATAAAAAGGTCTGAAAACAATGAGGTATTTAATTCATGCGTAACCTTCAATTACCGGGCCGCTCACCTGTTCACGCCCCTTCAGCAATGGCCAGCACCTCACACCCCCTGTCAACACAGGTGGCTGTTGATGTGTTGAAATCCGGCGGCAATGCCATGGATGCAGCCGTTGCCGCCTGTGCGGTTCAATGTGTGGTGGAGCCAGGGTCAACCGGCATAGGCGGGGATTGTTTTTGTCTTTATTCAAAAGGCGGGTCAGACGAGATTATCGCCTTTAATGGTTCTGGCCGCGCACCGGCTGCGGCCTCAATTGACTGGTATCAGGAAAAGGGCATCTCCGAAATTGAAGTTAACACACCTCATGCGGTAACCGTTCCCGGATCAATTGATGCCTGGAGCCAGCTTGTTGGCGATCATGGCAACAAGACCCTCAGTGAACTTTTAGGCCCGGCCATCGCTTATGCCCGTGATGGCTACCCGATTTCATCCCGCGTACATACAGATTTCAAAAACAGTGAGGCGCTGCTGCGGGCCAGTGAAAACGCAGCTGAAATATTCCTGCCCAATGGATCCGTCCCCGCTGTCGGCCAAATGCATTTTCAGCCGCTGCTGGCGGCGACCTTACAAAAAATAGCCGATCACGGTCGTGATATTTTCTATACCGGAGAAATTGCCCACGATATTGTTGAATACCTGCAATCACAAGGCGGTTTGCACACATTGGCAGATTTTGCCACCGCCAAAGGCGAGTATGTCACCCCGATCTCAACTGAATTTCGCGGTTATCGCGTTCACGAATGTCCGCCAAACGGGCAAGGCGTGATAGCACTTTTATTGTTGAATATCATCAGTGGAATTGAGCTCGATTCGGCAGACCCGATAACAGTGGATCGCCTTCATACGGAACTGGAAGCCTGTCGCATGGCTTATGCTGCGCGCAATATTTATCTGGCTGATCCCGATCACAGTGAGGTACCGGTGGAAGAAATTCTGTCCGCCAAATTTGCTGATAATATTCGTGACAGCATTGATCCCTCCCGCGCCGTTGAACCACCCGTTGATGTGGATTTGCCGCGCCATGAAGATACCGTCTATATTTCAGTGGTGGATAAGGACAGAAACTGCTGCAGTTTTATCAATACGGTTTTCACCGGCTTTGGCTCTGGCCTGGTCGCACCCAAATCCGGCGTTGTGTTGCAAAGCCGCGGCATGGGCTTTTCGCTTGATCCCCATAGTCGCAATTGCATCGCCGGTAACAAGCGCCCGCTGCATACGATTATTCCCGGCATGGTGACCAGGGACAATCGCGTGGTCATGCCATTTGGCGTCATGGGTGGCGAATATCAGGCTTTTGGACACATGCAGTTTTTAACCCGGTTGTTTGATTACGGTCTCGATATCCAACAGGCCATGGATTATCCGCGCACCATGGTTGATCCGTTCACCGGTGATGTGGAAGTTGAAGCCGGGGTACCGGAAGAAATCAGCGAAAAACTGCGCAGCCTTGGCCACAGAATATCTCCCGCCAAACGCCCCATCGGCGGCTCCCAGGCTATCTGGATTGACTGGGACCAGGGCGTGCTGACGGCGGGTTCAGATCCGCGAAAAGACGGGTGTGCCATCGGCTATTAAAGCGATCATCAAGAGGGGTAATTACCATGACCACACAGCCGATTTCACGCTTTCCTGTTCCTGACATCAATGAGCTTCCAGAGGATATAAAGATAAAAATTCTGGCCGTGCAGGAAAAAGCCGGATTTATTCCCAATGTTTTTCTGGTACTGGCGCACCGCCCTGATGAATTTCGTGCATTCTTTGCTTATCACGATGCCCTCATGGAAAAGGACAGCGGATTAAGCAAGGCCGATATGGAAATGATCATTGTTGCCACTTCAAATGCTAACAGCTGCCACTATTGCGTTATTGCCCACGGGGCGATTTTGCGCATTCGGGCAAAGAATGCACTTGTGGCCGATCAGGTTGCCGTCAACTATCGCAAGGCAGACATTTCCGCGCGCCAGATGGCGATGCTGGATTTCGCTCTCAAGGTCTGCAATCACGCCCACACCATTGACGATGATGATTTTGATATTCTGCATGGCCATGGGCTAAACAACGAAGATATCTGGGACATTGCGGGCATCACATCTTTTTTCGGCCTGTCCAATCGCATGGCCAATGTAACCTCAATGCGGGCCAATGAAGAGTTTTACACCATGGGGCGCGATGTTAAGCCATGAGCCTGCCTTCTTTATTTGATAATTTGCGCGCACCGATCATTGCGGCACCTTTGTTTCTGATTTCCAACCCGGATCTGGTCATCGCCCAGTGCAAAGCCGGTATTGTCGGAAGCTTCCCCTCCCTCAACGCCCGCCCGGTCGAACTGCTTGATCTGTGGCTGATGCGGATTACCGGGGAACTTGACCGCTACTCCAACGCCAATCCCGATCAGCCCGCCGCACCTTATGCGGTTAATCAGATCGTCCATAAAACCAACGAACGTCTGTGGGAAGATGTCGAGGTATGTGTCAAGCACAAGGTGCCGATTATCATAACGTCGCTGGGTGCAAGGCCGGAACTTAATGATGCAATTCATGAGTATGGCGGTATTGTCCTGCATGATGTCATCAATAACCGGTTTGCCAGAAAGGCAATTGAAAAAGGTGCCGATGGTCTGATCGCCGTTGCCGCCGGTGCGGGCGGTCATGCCGGCACCTTGTCACCGTTCGCACTGGTTCAGGAAATTCGTCAATGGTTCGATGGTCCCCTGATACTGTCGGGGGCCATCGCTACTGGTGGTGCCGTTCTCGCCGCTGAGGCCATGGGTGCCGATCTCGCCTATATCGGCTCCCCCTTTATTGCCACTGAAGAAGCCAATGCATCAGACACCTACAAGCAGATGATTGTCGATTGCAGCGCCGATGATATTATCTATTCCAACCTGTTCACTGGCGTCCACGGCAATTATCTCCAACCCTCAATTGCAGCCCAGGGGCTTGATCCCGACAATCTGGCCCAAGGCGATCTTTCAACAATGAAGTTCAGCTCCGGCAGCGGTTCCAAGTCGAGGGCGTGGAAAGATATACTGGGCAGTGGTCAGGGCATAGGAGCTGTACAAAAAGTAGTTCCGGCTACGCAACGAGTGTTGGAACTCATTGACCAGTATAAAGCAGCCGCGGCACGAATGGGGGTTGCCACCCATCCCCGGCCTAGCTCTTAGCCTCTTTCATCATCTCACGGGCAATGATCAGTTGCTGTATTTGTGATGTCCCCTCATAAAGACGATAAAGCCGCACGTCACGATAGAATCTTTCAATACCATAATCGGCAACATACCCGGCTCCGCCATGAATCTGGACGGCGTTGTCCGCAACTCTCCCAACCATTTCGGATGCGTAATATTTGCAGATGGCTGCCAGCTTAATGACATTTTCGCCGGCATCCTTGCGCCGGGCTGTATCCAGTACCATGGATTTTGCCGCATAGACCTCGGTTTCACAATCGGCCAGCATAGCCTGCACCAGCTGAAAATCTGCTATGGGCTTGCCAAACTGCTTGCGCTCCATGGCATAGACAAGGCTGTCCCGGATCAAACGCTGCGCATTGCCGATACACATTCCTGATATGGTAATACGGCCACGGTCAAGAACCTTCATCGCCGTCCTGAACCCCCGACCTTCGATGCCACCGATCAAAGCGTCCACGGGTATCCGGCAATCTTCGAAGATCACATCACACACATGAGCCCCCTGCTGGCCCATTTTCCTCACGCGCGGCCCCAGTGAAAGGCCTGGTATCCCTGCCTCCACCAGAAAAGCCGATATCCCCGAAGCACCTTTGGTTGATTTATCCGTACGCGCCATAACAGTAAACAGATTGGCTTGCGGCGCATTGGTGATGAAGCGTTTGGTGCCATTGAGGATATATTCGCGGCCATCCAATGTCGCAGTGGTCTGAAGAGACGCTGCATCGGAACCTGCTTCGGGTTCAGTCAGTGCAAACGAGCCGATGATTTCGCCTGAGGCCATTTTGGGCAGGTATTTCTGTTTCTGCGCGGGCGTGCCATCCATGACGATACCTTGCGAGCCAATGCCATTGTTGGTGCCAAACACTGATCTAAAAGCGGGTATAGTGTGGCCAAGTTCAATGATGATCTGAACTTCTTCTTCCAGGTTTAATCCAAGACCGCCATATTCCTCGGGCGTGGCCAGTCCAAACAATCCCAGTTCTCGCATATCATCAACAACGCCTGCGGGAATTTCATCTTTCTCACTCACCTCGGCTTCCAGCGGTATAAGCCGTTTTTCGACAAAGCGGCGAATGGTGTCGATAAGCTGTGAAAATGTTTCCGGGTCCAAAGCCATGGCAATAATCTCTCCAAAGTGAGGGGCCGCGAAGCCAGTGTTATAATTTCGCTATGCAGAATTAATTACCATAAAATGAAATCCTGGTATAGGCTTGCATTATATCCCATTGCAGGTTTTTCACCTGCGGAGGAAGACAGAGACCTATGCAGAAAATTTCTGACTATGATATTCTGGAGTTGGAAGGGGCGGTTAAGGACCGGCGGTTTGTAACTGCTCTGGCGCGCGGCCTTGATGTGCTGCGCAGCTTTGAACCCGGTGATATTTCACTGGGAAATCTGGAAATCGCCAAACGCACAGGGCTGCCCAAACCAACCATCTCGCGGCTGACGTATACATTAACCCAGCTCGGCTATCTCACATATTCAGCCAAACACGGCACCTATCAACTGGGCTCCGGTGTGCTCTCTTTGGGATATGCCATGTTGTCAGGTCTCAGCATTCGCGAACGTGCCCGGCCCTATTTGCAGGAATTATCGAACGAACTTGACGTTACCGTTGCTCTGGGCGGACGTGATCGCATGGAGATGGTGTACCTCGAGGTTTGCCGCGGGCCTGCCGCTGTAACCCTAACTATTGATGTCGGCACCCGCATCCCCCTGGCCTCAACCGCCATGGGGGGCGCATTGTTGGCTCAACTGCCTCAGGGTGAACGCGAATATCTCATGGCTCACGTCAAAAAGCGTTGCGATAGTCCGGAAGAATTTTCAAAGCTTGAAATCGGTGTTGAAAAAGCTGTCCGTGATGTCGCCAACCACGGGTTTTGTCTTTCTGTAGGGAATTGGCGTCCCGACGTAAATGCGGTTGGCGTTCCCCTCGTTGGCCACGACCAGAATGTCTATGGCCTGATTTGCGGCGGTCCTGCTTTCAGGGTTTCAGCAGACATGCTGAAAAATGAGTGTGGTCCCCGGCTGGTGGAACTTGCCAGAAAAATTAATGTAAGTGTTTAGTTCTTAGGCACCACCAGACAATCCAGTGCGATGGCACCTTGCCCCTGCGGCAAAACAATAAAGGGATTGAGATCAATGCTATGCAGTTGATCGGCGTGGATAGCGGCAAATTGTGACAGGGCAACCAGTGCTTCAGCCAGCGCTTCTATGTCCGATGGTAAACTTCCACGCGCGCCATGCAACAGTTTTACGCCCTTGATCTCCGATATCATTTTCATGGCTTCAGAATGATCAAATGGGGCCATACGAAATACCACGTCCTGGAAAACTTCAACAAATATCCCGCCAAGACCAAACATTACTGCAGGCCCGAAAACCGGATCGACGGTAACGCCCAGAATTGTCTCCACACCACCGTCGATCATCGGCGAAATGATGACACCGGAAGACTTTTCTTCAAGCCCCTGCCGTTTTAACCGCTCCTGCAATTCCTCAAACACCGGCGAGGCATTGTCCGGTTCAACATTGAGTTCAACACCGCCAATTTCGGTTTTGTGAGTGATTGCAGCACCATTGATCTTCATCGCCAGCCAGCCGCCAAAGCCCTGGGCGATTTTACCCGCCTGTTCAGCGCTGGTGGCCAGTTTCCCCGCGACAACCGGGATGCCGCCCTGTTCCAGCACCTGACGCGAAGCCCATTCGCTCAATGCCTGTTTGCCAAGGTTTTGAGGTGGTATACCGGCACCGGTTTTTCTGGCAATGGATTTGGGTTTTTCATTAAAGCTCATGCCAAAATGCACCAGCGCTGCTGCTGCTGATATGGCCCGGCATGGATCCTCGAATATCAGATAACCGGCCTGACGATAACGCGCCATAATGTCGTCCGGCCCCATGATCGACAGTATAATCAGCTTGTCAGGAAACCGTTTGCGCAACTCATCAAGTTCCTGCAACAATGGCTCGACGATATAAGGCGAGGCCGCGGCAACGGTAAAGAAAGCTACGGACACATCATAGCCGCCCTCATCGAGCATAATGGTGAAATTTTTTCCCACCAATGACAGGTCATTGAATATCTGCGCTGTGGTATCGACCGGATTGCGCGGTGCTGCAAACGGCAGGGCTGATTTCAACCTGGCCTGGGCAGCTTGCGGCATGGGTGATACATCCAGCCCCATTTTGTTGGCATGGTCGGCCATTTGAACACCGACACCACCGGAAAGCGTTACCAGTCCGATTTTCTTTCCAGCGGGATAAATACCAGCAGTGCAGGCATAGGCGATATCGAGCATTTCTTCGGTGGTATCAGCTCTGAACACACCGTGTTGCCTGAACACGGCTTCGTAAATCTCGTCCGCTCCGGCCAGTGATGCCGTATGGGAAGCTGCCGCAGCTGCACCTTCTTCACTTCGGCCCACTTTCATAAAAATAACCGGCTTGTTATTGGCCCGCGCCAGCTCAAGACTTCGAACAAGGCCAGGTCCATCCTTGATGCCTTCAGCGTAAGCGGCAATTATCCTGACATCATCGTCAAGGGCTGCCCAGCCTATGCATTCAGCCACCGTAATGTCACACTCGTTTCCCGTGGTGATAACTTGCGCCACGCCTAAGCCCCAGCTGCGCGCAACCGCATAAAGATGGGTGCCGTAAGCACCACTTTGCGAGATAATGGCAAGCTGTCCCGGCTCGGTATAGCCACCATCGCCTGTACTTGAAAATGTTGCAAAGAAGCGTGATTTGAAGCTTAAAATCCCCAAACAGTTTGGGCCCAGAATGCGAATACCGGTACGCGTGGCAATATCAGCCAGTTGTGCCTGCATCCTTTCGCCCTCCACGGTGGCTGTTTCGGCAAATCCCGCACTGAAAACAATAACCGATTTAACGCCCATGCCGGCGCAATCTTCAATTGTGCGGGCAACGATTTTTGCCGGCACCGCAATAATGGCGCAATCAACAGCTTCAGGCACATCCAGAATTGATGCAAATGCCGGGATGCCCTGAACCTCGCTACGATTGGGATTGACCGGATAAACGGCACCGCTGAAACCACCATCGCGCATATAGCGCAACGGCCGCCCGCCAATGCGCGCTGGATCATCGGAGGCACCGATAATCGCCACGGATGCCGGCTCCAGCATCGCTCGCAAACCGTCAATTTTTTCCTGCATCATGAATTCTCCCACCAGCGGCTTTTGAAAAATCGGCTGTTATTCTCTGATTTCCTTTACACGGTGCAATTAAAAATGCAAAACTTAATTCTGCTATGCAGAATGATAATATTTACCAGGGCCGAAAAACGGTCGAAAACAGGGCGATTGACACGGAGGTTTGATATGAAATTCGAAAAACTGAAGATTGTTACAGCAGCGGTGGTTTTGACCGGCGCAACCATGGGGCAGGTGCTGGCGGCTGAGGTCAAGCTGCCTGCGACAATAGCTTGGTCAGCATACAATACCGGCACCACCGGATATAATCAGGCTGTTGCCATCGGCAAGGCTTTAAAAGACAAATATGGCGTCAGCTTGCGCGTTATTCCCGGCAAAAATGACATTTCACGCCTCACGCCTTTGAAAAAAGGCAAGGTACAATTTGTCGCCAATGGCGGTGCAACTTATTTCGCCTCTGAAGGTATTTCACTGTTTGCCGCGCGTGAATGGGGCCCGATGAAACTCAGATTACTGATTTCAGCCACCTCTGATGCCAACCTGCAGGTCGGCACCGCCAAAGATGCAAATGTTAAAACCTACGCCGACCTTAAAGGCAAACGCGTCGCTTACGTGATTGGATCTGACGCTCTCAATATTGGCATGGAAGCCATACTGGCCTTCGCCAATCTAACCTGGGACGACGTCAAAAAGGTTGAGTTTCCCGGCTATGGCGCTTCGTGGAAGGGCATGGTTTCCGGTCAGGTTGATGCCGCATTCGCGTCCACTGTATCGGGCCCAACCCGTAAACTCGAAGCCTCCCCACGCGGTATTTACTGGCCTGCGATGCCAGCCAATGACGCTGCCGGCTGGGCGCGCCTGAAAAAAGTTGCACCCTATATTCTACCACACACAGCAACGATCGGTTCGGGCAACATTTCCAAGGAAACGCCACTGGAAGGTGCGGGTTATCCTTATCCGATACTGATAACGATGGCCGATCAGGACCCCGAACTGGTCTATTCGATGACCAAGGCGATAAATGTGACATATCCCGATTACAAAGATGCCATGGCTGCCTTGACCGGCTGGTCCACTGAAAGGCAATCTTTTAAATGGGCTGTACCTCACGCTCCCGCGGCCATCAAATACTGGAAAGAAATCGGCGTCTGGACAGATGACATGCAAAAAAACAACGATGCTTTGATCAAACGTCAAGATGTGCTGGCCGCAGCCTGGGCAACCATGAAAGGCAAAAACATTGCTGATGATGATGCCTATAAAGCAGAATGGCTCAAGGTCCGCAAAGCAGCACTCATGGATGCTGGCATGAACCCGTGACACAGGGACACGACCAGACTAGCGAAAAGGCGGAAGCGGCACCCAGCCGCTACCGCCGGCTTTCTACCAGCTGGCAGACATGCCTTTTGGTCTTCACGGTTTTAGGCGTGGGGCTGGCCGTCAACCAGTTCTTCAACCTGGGGTTTTTTATCGGCCTCACCATCCTCGATAATAACTATCAATACGCACTGATCAGCCTGTTTGTCCCCATCGTATTCATTATGTTTCCGGCCAGCGCCAGGGCATCGCGCACCAAGGTGCCGCTGTATGACTGGGCGTTGTTTATCCTGACATTGATCGTCACGGTTTTTGTCATGTCCAAGAGCAAGGAAATTCTCGACAAGGGCTGGGAGTTTGGCGCCCCTGATTACATGGTCTATGCATCCTATATGTTCTGGCTGCTAATGCTTGAAGTCACTCGCCGGGCGGGCGGCACCTCGTTGTTTATCGTTGTGGCAGTTGTTTCGTTTTACCCGTTGGTAGCGGACAAAATGCCCGGTCCTATCTCCGGTCTTTCCAGCACTCTTGCCGACACCGCTGCCTACCACATATTGAGCAACGAGAGCGTTCTTGGCATTCCCATGCGCGCTCTGGCTAATCTGGTTATTGGATTTTTGATCTTTGGTGTCGCCTTGCAGAAAACCGGCGGTGGCACATTTTTTATTAACCTCGCCTTTGCCCTGCTTGGCCATGTGCGCGGGGGACCGGCCAAAGTGGCTATTTTCGCCAGCGGCCTGATGGGCTCCATGAGCGGCAGCGTCATCTCCAACGTTTTAACAACTGGCGCCATGACCATTCCGGCAATGAAACGATCTGGGTTTCGTCCCTCTTATGCCGCTGGTGTCGAGGCCTGCGCATCAACCGGCGGGGTTTTAATGCCGCCTATTATGGGAGCCACCGCCTTTATCATGGCGGTGTTTCTGGAAATCCCTTACGCCACCATTGCGGTGGCTGCCATCATTCCTTCGATTCTGTATTTCTTCGCTTTGTTTGTGCAGATTGATTCTTATGCAGCACGCAAGAAAATGCCGGGCATGCCACGTTCGGAGCTGCCGCGAATTGGTGAAACCATGCGCCAGGGCTGGCACTTCATCGCGGTATTTGTCCTGCTCATCGTTATGCTGATTTATCTCAAGCGCGAAGTTCTGGCACCGTTTTATGCCACCCTGCTTTTGATCATCATAAATCAGGTAACCTCATCACAAAAATGGGGGTGGGCAGAGTTGAAGGGGTTCATCCTCGCCACCGGCACATTGCTGGCCGAGATCACAGCGCTGCTGGCTGGCGTCGGCCTCATCGTCGGCGCACTTTCAGTCACCGGCATGGCCGGAACCTTCGTTAATGATCTGGTGTTTCTGGCCGGTGGCAATACCATCGTTTTGCTGTTCATGGGCGCGCTCACCAGCTTTATCATGGGCATCGGCATGACGGTAACAGCAGCCTACATCTTTCTCGCCATTGTTCTCGCCCCCGCCCTCATTCAAGGCGGCCTAGATCCGCTGGCCTCACACCTGTTCATCTTTTACTGGGGCATGGTCTCTTACATCACTCCGCCGGTGGCGCTGGGCGCTTATACTGCCGCAACAATCGCCAAGGCCAATCCTATAAGAACCGGTTTTGAAGCCATGCGGCTGGGCAGCATTATCTATTTTGTACCGTTTTTCTTCGTCCTTGACCCGGCCTTCATCCTCAAGGGTTCGGTGAGCCATATTGCCATGACATTCGCGTTTGCCATTATCGGTATCACTCTGGTGTCCAGTGCCCTGCAGGGCTATTTGATATTCATTGGCGATCTTTGCACACGGGCACTGTGGCAATGGCCGCTGCGTCTGGGCATTCTTGCTGCTGGATTGTTGCTGGCCACACCGGGCGGCGGCATAATACCCTGGAGCAATTATGATAAAACCATCGCTGCAGGCATTTTGCTGGCCTTATGTCTGGTACCGGTAGTGTTTCAGCGCTGGCGGCGGTTAAGTACAGATAATGCAGCTTCATAGACTTTTTGATCTCAGCGGCAAAGTAGCCCTCATTACCGGGTCAACCAAAGGCATCGGCAAGGCGATTGCACAAGCCTTTGCGCAAGCCGGTGCCAAGGTGGTTATATCCAGCCGCAAAGAAGATATGTGCAAAGACGTCGCAGCAGAGATCAGTGATGCCGGTGGCGAGGCTTTGGCACACGCCTGTAATATCTCGTACAAAGACCAGCTTCAGGCCCTTGTTGATGCTACCCTGAACAAGTGGCAGCGCATCGACTTGCTGGTCTGCAATGCCGCAGTGAACCCCTATTACGGCCCTCTGGCTGAAATTTCCGATGAGGCCTACGACAAGATCATGAACACCAACGTCAAAAGCAACCTGTGGCTGTGCAACATGGTGTTGCCACAGATGGCCGGACGCAAAGACGGCGTTGTTATTATCGTATCCAGCATAGCCGGATTAAAGGGCAATAACAGGCTTGGAGCCTATGGATTGTCGAAAGCTGCTGACATGCAACTGGTGCGCAATCTGGCGGTGGAATGGGGCCCGGCCAATATTCGCTGCAACTGCATTGCACCGGGGCTGGTACACACTGATTTTGCCCGCGCCTTGTGGGAAAATCCTGAAGCCAAGGCCCGTGCCATTGCCGCCTACCCCATCGGGCGACTGGGCGAACCCGAAGACATCGCCGGTGCCGCAGTGTTTCTTGCCGCACCTGCCGGAAATTTCATCACCGGCCAAACCCTGGTCATCGATGGCGGCACCACCATCGGCAGTTACGCGTAAGTAGCTTGGGTTCAAACCACTTCGAACAGTCCCGCAGCCCCCATGCCGCCGCCAACACACATGGTAACAACCACATGTTTAGCCTTACGTCGCCTTCCTTCGATCAAAATGTGACCGGCAAGGCGTGCGCCGGTCATGCCAAACGGATGGCCAATGGAAATTGATCCGCCATTGACATTAAGCCGGTCATTAGGAATGCCCAGCTTGTCGCGGCAATAAAGCACCTGGACGGCAAAAGCCTCATTGAGTTCCCACAGATCTATGTCGTCGGTTTTTAGGCCACAGCGTTGCAGCAATCGCGGCACAGCAAACACCGGGCCAATTCCCATTTCGTCGGGTTCGCAACCGGCAACGGCAAAACCCTTGAAGATGCCAAGCGGTTCCAGATTGCGCTGTTCGGCAAGCTTTGCATCCATCACCACACAGGCCGACGCACCATCAGATAGTTGGCTGGCATTACCGGCGGTAATAAACCCGTCTTCACCCATGACCGGTTTAAGCCCCGACAGGCCCGCGAGATTTGTGCCGGGCCGGTTACCCTCATCTTTTTCAAGCGTGACTTCCTGTTGGGAGACCTCACCGGTCTCTTTGTTTTTGATATCCTTAATACTTGTTAGCGGGATTATTTCGGAATCGAAATAATTTTTCTCTTGAGCCTCGGCAGTGCGTTGCTGGCTCTGCATGGCGTATTCATCCTGGGCATCGCGCGAGACATTGTAGCGTTTTGCCACAATATCGGCTGTATCAATCATCGCCATCCATAATTCAGGCTTGTGCTGCATCAGCCAGTCTTCTTCAAAAAAGGTGCGGTTCAAATGAGGCTGCACCATGCTGACGCTCTCAACACCGCCGGCAACGATCGCCGGAACCTTATCCATCACCACCCGTTGCGCTGCCATGGCAATGGCTTGTAGACCGGAGGAGCAAAACCGGTTGACGGTGGTGCCTGATGTGGTAACCGGCAGCCCGGCGCGAAAGGCTCCCAACCGGGCTATATTCTTGCCCGTTGCACCTTCAGGATAGCCGCAGCCGATGATGACATCCTCAATTTCACCGGGTGCCAGCCCGGCGCGCTCCACAGCATGTTTAATGACATGACCGCTAAGGGTTGCGCCATGAGTTTTGTTGAACGCGCCGCGGAACGCCTTGCCGATGGGGGTGCGGGCTGTAGAGACAATTACCGCTTCAGTCATTTTCGTAATCCTAACCTTGCAAATCCGCAAATGTTTTTCCGCTTCGCGCCAGCTCCTCCAGCAGAGGTGCGGGTGCGAGCATATCGCCATGTTTGTCGTGCAGTATCTTCATGGCGCTGTAAATTGTTTCGATACCGATATGATCGGC
>JAJRTY010000196.1 GCA_024278055.1 Alphaproteobacteria bacterium
CAATTTTCACATGCGATAGAATGTCACCCGCCAGTGAATTGAATCGGCAGCCTAAGTGTCTGACCCGAAAGTCGCTTTCAGCGACATTTTAGTCCTGAAGCCAGCCCGCTCCCCCGGCCCAACCACCCCTCAGGGTACCTTTACGGGTGGTTGGGCCGGGGGAGCGGGCTGGCTTCAGGACTAAAATGTCGCTGAAAGCGACTTTCGGGTCAGACACTTAGGCTGCCGATTCAATTCACTGGCGGGTGACATTCTATCGCATGTGAAAATTGCTCAAGCTTACTTGTTTGACAGCGGTTTTTGATATATTCCTTGATACAGCTTTTTCACAGAAGGATTTTCCCACATGACCGAGACACAGATTGTTCCGATGGACTATGATGAACATACCAGTACCTATAAGGCTTTTGTACGCTGGTCCACTGGCGGGACTCTGGCCTGCATGTTTCTTGTGGTGGCTCTGGTTGGCTATGGTATTGGCCAGGGGGCTTTGATTTATCTGGTTGCCACGATTGGTATGCTGGCCGGATTTGGTGCGTCTGCCTATGGCGCTGCTTCGGACCAAAACAGCTGGGTACCCGGCATTGTGCTTTTGGTGGTAATGGGGCTGTTAACGACAGTTCTTCTTTAGATTTAAGTTTTAGACTTATGAAAATCTTTGTTCCGGTTGAGCGTCTGGACGGTGAACCCCGTGTCGCTGTTTCGCCTGATACGGTGAAAAAATTCATTGGGTTGGGCTGTACGGTTTCAGTTGAAACCGGTGCGGGCGCAGGTGCGCATATCTCGGATTCAGCCTTTGAGGATGCCGGAGCGAAAATTGCCAAGACCTCCAGGCAGGCAGCTAAAGCAGCCGATATTGTTCTGAAAGTTTTGCGGCCAACGCCGGAAGAAGCCAAGGGCTATAAAAAAGGTGCCATTGTCGTCGGCATCCTTGATCCTTATTCCGACATGGCAGGCCTAAAGGCGCTGGCCAAAGCGGGATTAAGTGCTTTTGCCATGGAACTGATGCCACGCATCACCCGGGCGCAATCGATGGACGTTTTGTCGTCACAATCAAATCTTGCCGGATATAAAGCGGTCATTGATGCCGCAGCTGAATTTGACCGCGCCATGCCGATGATGATGACGGCGGCTGGAACCATTGCGCCTGCCCGGGTATTTGTCATGGGTGCCGGTGTTGCCGGTCTGCAGGCCATTGCAACAGCACGCAGGCTGGGGGCAATTGTCAGTGCCACGGATGTGCGGGCGGTTGCAGCCGAACAGGTTGAAAGCTTAGGTGCAACCTTTGTCATGGTTGAAAGCGATGATGAAGATGGCGGCCAGACCGCAGGTGGCTACGCCAAAGAAATGAGCGATGATTACAAGGCTCGCCAGGCCAAACTTGTAGCTGAAACCATCAAGAAACAGGACATCGTGATTTGTACCGCCCTCATTCCCGGTCGGCCGGCACCGACGCTGGTTTCCAGGGAGATGGTGGAGAGCATGAAGTCGGGGTCTATTGTTGTTGATCTTGCGGTTGAGCGTGGCGGCAATTGTCCGTTATCTAAACCGGGCAAGGTCATTGTGCATAAAGGCGTGACTATTATGGGGCACGTTAATATGGCCGGCCGTCTGCCGGTGGATGCCTCAAACCTTTATGCCCGTAATCTGTACAACTTCCTGTCGCCGATGTTTGAGGGGACAGCCGGGAAATTTAAAATTGATTGGGAAGATGAGACCGTTACCGGCACCGCACTGATGCGCGATGGTAAAATCATTCACCCCATGCTTCAAAGCAGTAAGAAGGGATAGGCTGATGGCTTTGACACCGGAACAGGCGTTGGAAAAAGCAAACGCTGCCGCTGAAATGGCACGTGAAGCAGCTGAAAGCGCACAGGCCTTTGCGGATGCCGCTGCTGTGGCGGTTGCTGCGGGCGGAGACGCTGTGGGCGTGGGTATTGATCCATTTATGTTCAGATTTGCAATTTTCGTGCTGGCAATTTTTGTCGGTTATTTCGTCGTGTGGAGTGTTACCTCTGCCCTGCATACGCCGTTGATGTCGGTGACCAATGCGATCAGCTCTGTCATCATCGTTGGTGCTATTTTAGCCGTCGGTGTTGATGCCAGTGCGGTGGCTGACCCTGCTGCAGCGTGGACTGCGAAAATCCTGGGGTTTGTTGCGCTTATTCTGGCCTCGGTTAATATTTTTGGCGGCTTTCTTGTGACCGAGCGCATGCTCGCCATGTACAAGAAGAAAGGCTGATAGGAGCTTATAACAATGTCAGCCAATTTGATCGCCCTGCTTTATCTCACCTCCGGTGTCCTGTTTATTCTGGCCCTGCGCGGCCTGTCGTCGCCGGCAAGTTCACGCCAGGGCAACAGGTTTGGCATGATCGGCATGGGTATTCCTGTTTTCACCACGCTTATTGTTGCTTCACCCACGGGTTTCATGACCTGGTTTATGATTGTGGCCGGTATAGGCATCGGTGGTACGATCGGCGCAGTTACCGCCCGGCGCATTGCCATGACCGATATGCCGCAACTGGTGGCAGCTTTTCATTCCCTCGTCGGTCTTGCCGCCGTGCTGGTGGCAGCGGGTGCGCTTTATGCGCCTGACGCTTTTGGTCTGGGCACAGCAGGTACCATCAGTTCTGCCAGCCTGATTGAAATGTCTTTGGGGGTGGCCATAGGTGCCATTACCTTTACCGGCTCGATTGTAGCCTTCACCAAGCTTCAGGGTCTGGTATCGGGTGCGCCATATACATTTGAACACCAGCATACGCTTAATGCAGTGTTGGGGGTTATACTGGTGCTGCTGATCGGCTGGTTTGCGGCAACCGAAAGCCACACGGCTTTCTGGATGATTGCGATCCTGTGTTTTGCCATTGGTGTTTTGATCATCATTCCCATTGGCGGCGCGGACATGCCGGTGGTGGTGTCGATGCTCAATTCATATTCCGGTTGGGCAGCCGCTGGCATCGGCTTTACACTTGGCAATACGGCATTGATCATTACCGGAGCACTGGTGGGGTCATCGGGTGCTATCCTGTCTTATATCATGTGCAAAGGCATGAACCGTTCGTTCATCAGCGTTATTTTAGGCGGCTTTGGTGCTGATGATACGGTTGTTGCCAGCGGCGTTGTTGAGACCCGCCCGGTCAAACGCGGCAGTGCGGATGATGCAGCGTTCATTATGAAAAATGCGGGCTCGGTGATCATCGTGCCGGGATACGGTATGGCAGTGGCCCAGGCCCAGCACGCCTTGCGCGAAATGGCCGATCTGCTGAAGCGCGAAGGTGTTAAAGTCTCCTACGCCATCCACCCCGTAGCTGGTCGCATGCCCGGTCACATGAATGTTCTGCTGGCCGAGGCCAACGTGCCCTACGATGAAGTGTTCGAACTCGAAGACATCAACAGCCAGTTCTCGACAGCAGACGTTGCCTTCGTCATCGGTGCCAATGACGTCACCAACCCCTCAGCCAAGACCGACAAATCCAGCCCGATATACGGCATGCCGGTGCTCGACGTCGAAAATGCCGCCACAGTATTGTTCATAAAACGCTCGTTAGGCTCAGGCTATGCAGGCGTCGATAATGAGCTGTTCTTCCGCGACAACACCATGATGTTATTGTCGGACGCCAAGAAAATGGTAGAGGACATTGTCAAGGCGCTTTAGAGGCTAAAAATGATGACCAAACAACCGACAACGAAGACAAATAATGATAAAAAAATTGAATTCACTGCATAAGCGGTAAACTGATTTCCAGTGTCATGAAAAATGTTGGCTTGGTCATTTTGTTTTGGAGATTGATTTGATTCATAAAAATTCCCAAACTCTATCGTGCTCTTAAATGCAAGGATCCATGATAAAACACCAAATAAAATTCCAAAAATCCAAGCGCTCATAGCCAATTTAAGAGACCACAGTGAGGTAAGTTTTGAAATTTCAGGTAGTTGATTGAGAATTGCTACGATTGAGCCTGCATTAATTAAAATCACTGTTTTTATCGCGCCTTTTGCATACTCTTGTGTAATTTCGCGATAGTCGGCCATCGTTTTCCCTTACCTTATATTTCGGAAATAACCTACGGGTCTAGGTTGCACAAATTTCCTACACATATTTTTATCCCCTAATCATCCGCCTTGGTTCATCCTATATACAAATCGCTTATTCGTACATAATTCACTTGTTTCGTTTATTTCGTTTGTTATATTGAGCTGAGTGTTAGGAGACGATTGATGACTAAAACATCTAAAGGATCGGCAGGTAATGATCAGCTTAGCATTCATGCGAAAGCTGCGCGTGAGGAGCTTGAGAAAATCTCTGTTCCGGGGCGCGGGCTTACGATGCTTGTCTCTCAGGACAATGAACAACATGAGTTGAAATTACCGGCTGAAGCAGTGGCAATGCTAATGCAGGTTCTTGAAAATCTGGCGCTGCATAAATCCGTATCGGTTGTTGCCAGTGACAAGCTTTTGACTACGCAGCATGTGGCGGATATCTTGCGCGTATCACGGCCATTTGTAACCAAACTTATCGACAACGGTAAACTGCCGTGCAGGATGGTTGGAAGCCACCGGCGTATTAGATTTGATGATCTTATGCAATATAAGGAGGTTATTGATTTTGAAAGACGTAAAGTTCTGGACAGCCTGTCTGAGCAAGCGCAAGAGCTTGATATGGGATATTAATGCCGGTTCAATTTACCGTATTTCTTGATGCAAATGTGTTGTACCCCGCACCCTTGAGGGATCTGTTGCTTGAACTTGCTGTTGCTGATTTATATCAGGCGCGCTGGTCGTCAATTGTTCTTGATGAAATGACGCGAAATATATTAAAGAATCGCCCGGACATCGCGCCAAAGCAACTCGAAAGAACCGTTTCCTTGATGAATAAGCATACGCGTGATTGTCTCGTGGATATTCCGCAAAGCCTGATAGAGTCAATCGAGGGGTTGCCGGATGTTGATGACAGGCATGTAGTCGCTGGAGCTATCCAATCAAGAAGCCACGCCATTATTACGCGAAACTTGAAAGACTTTCCACTATGGGCCATATCAGCGTATCGTCTGGAAGCGATAGACCCCGATAGGTTTTTATCGGCACAGTATACGCTAAACCAAGGGAGTTTCATGGAATGCGCGAGAACAGTGCGGGGACGACTTAAAAAGCCGGAGGTCACGGTTGAAAAATACCTAAGCATTTTAATTCGTAACGGGCTTGTTGAAACTGCCGGACTTTTGCGCACAATGTCACAATTTATTTAAACAGTTGAATTTCGTTTGGTGATTCTTTGTCCCTTTTCACTCTTCAAAATGCGAAAACAAATTTATGGAAAATTCTGTTATTGATCCCCAAAACCTCGCGGCTGTTGCTCAGTTTACCGAGATTGCTACCCAGTATGCCATCAATATCCTGGCAGCCATTGCTATTCTTGTTGCCGGGGTGATGTTTGCAAACTGGGCGCAACGCCGTGTCATTGCCAGTCTGGCCCGTATTCCAAATCTCGATGATACGCTTGAGCCGTTTATTGCCAAGCTGGTCAAATATTCCATTTTGATTTTGGTAGTGGTGGCGGTGCTGGCGCGCTTTGGCGTTCAGACCACCAGTATTATTGCTGTGCTTGGTGCAGCCGGTCTTGCTATCGGTCTGGCGTTGCAGGGCATGCTGGCAAATATTGCTGCCGGTGTCATGTTGTTGTTTTTGCGGCCTTTCAAGCTGGGTGATTTTATTGAAGCGGGGGCAATCGTTGGGGAAATTACCGAGATCGGCCTGTTTTCAACTGAATTGAAAACCGCTGATGGTATTTTTGTTGTCGCTCCCAATAATCAGATCTGGAGCTCGACGATTACCAATTACACCCGAAATCCCATTCGCCGGGTGCGGATTATCATTGGTATTTCGTATGATGATGATATTGATCAGGCCACGGGTGTGCTGGAAAAAATAGCCAATAGTGATGATCGTGTGCTTGAGGATAAGGGGGTGACGACCTTCGTTTCATCGCTGGGCGACAGTGCGGTTATTCTGGAATTGCGGGTCTGGGTCAACCGGACTGATTATGCCGGAGTGCTAAGGGATTTTACCAAACAGGCCAAGCTGGCGTTCGACAAGGCCGGTATATCCATGCCATATCCTCAGCGCGACGTTCATATTTTTGAGGAAACGGAAAGCTGAGTTCACGCTCCAGTTAAAAATTGATGCGGACATTTGTAAATTACGCCGGGCTGGCTCTGATTATCTATGCGGCTGTGGTGTTTACTGTTTATCTGTTTCAGCGCAAGTTGCAGTATTTTCCTTCACCTGAACGAGTGATGCCGGCTCAGGCGGGCCTTGCCAATGTGGAGGAAATTGTCCTCGAAACACCGGATGGTGAACGGCTGATTGCCTGGTATGCGCGAGCAGCGGATGGCAAGCCCACTATATTATATTTCCATGGCAATGGTGAGGGGTTGATTAATCGTGCCGAGCGTATGGGTAAATATCAGGCTAAAGGCTACGGGTTTGTTATCCCCGCCTATCGCAGCTTTGCCGGCAGTACGGGTACCCCGAGCGAAGAAGCGCTTATTGCCGATAGTCATCTGGCCTATGATTATCTGCTCAATCAGAATTTAAACCCGGAAAACATCGTGGTGTTTGGTGAAAGTCTGGGAACTGCTGTGGCAGTTCAACTGGCAACGGCGGTTAAAGTCGGAGCGGTGGTTCTGGAAAGCCCGTTTACATCGGCGGTGAAAGTGGGCGCTTTGCGCTATCCGTTTTTGCCGGTTGGCCATTTAATGAAAGATCAATACCGCTCAGACCAGTACATCACCAGAATAAAGGTGCCGGTTCTGGTCGTTCATGGCGGCAGGGATCGCGTGGTGCCGCTGGAAATGGGGAGGAAAATATTTGAACTGGCCAATGAGCCCAAGGAATTTATATTGCTGCCTGAAGCTGGCCACAACGACCACGACCAGTTTGGCCTTGTGGCCAAGGTGCAGGCGTTTGTCTCAAAACATGTGTCAGTGAAATAAGGCTCTAGCGGCCACGGCCCTTGGCGGGCAACAGGCCTTCACGCTGCAATTTCTTGCGCGCAAGCTTGCGGGCGCGCCGAATGGCCTCGGCCTTTTCGCGGGCTTTTTTCTCCGAAGGTTTTTCGAAGTGATTACGAAGTTTCATTTCACGGAAGATACCTTCGCGCTGCATCTTCTTTTTGAGCGCTTTGAGCGCTTGATCGACGTTGTTGTCACGTACCAGTACTTGCACTAATGTTTATTCCGTTCTCAATAACGATTAATTTTCAGCATTGAAATTGCGGCAATACCACACACCAATGGTTGCTCCCCCGAAGGAAGCCCACGACGAGGGGTGTATCAAACCCCGATGGCCTTGTCTATACCTAGAGGTGATTTCTTCAAAAAATCCGTAAATAATAGTGTTTTCAATACTGTATTTCGACTCATGTGGCTTTCTTGCACGGTTTTGTCTGGTTTACGTGGCCCATTTTCCGGCCCTCGCGCACTTTGGTTTTGCCATAAAGATGCACATTGTGGTCACCAAGGGCGGCAAAGTGAGGCCACTGGTAATAATCGTCACCAATGAGATTTTTCATCATGGCATCTGAATGCCTGTGGGCAGAACCCAGCGGCCAGCCGCAGATTGTCCGAATGTGTTGTTCAAACTGGTCAGTGTGGCAGGCGTCCTGGGTCCAGTGGCCGGAATTGTGAACGCGCGGAGCAATTTCATTGACGTACAAAGGCTCATACCCTGGCACTGTGCAGACAAATAATTCCACGGCCAGTATGCCGACATAATCGAGCGCCTGGGCGATGGTCCGGGCTACTTTCAGGGCTTTTTGATGAGTGATATCGGTGATGTGGGCGGGTACAAGGGTCTGATCAAGTATGTGATTGACGTGTTTGTTTTCACCGGGATCAAAGGCAACCATCTCGCCCGACTGGCTGCGGGCGATGATAACGGAAATTTCGCGCTCAAACGGGATGAAAGCTTCCAGAACGGCGGGGACACAGCCGATTTTTTCCCAGGCTCCGGGTATATCTTTCGGGGTTTTAATAACCGCCTGGCCTTTGCCATCATAGCCCATCCGACTGGCCTTGAGGACGGCTGGCGTGGAGATTTCCGCTAAGGCTTTTTCAATATCCTCAAGACAGGAAATAGCAGCATATGGGGCAATTGCGATGTGGCTGGAGTTTAAGAACCTGCGCTCGGCCAATCTGTCCTGGGCAATTTTCAAAGCACCGGCATTGGGGTGGAGTGGGGTCTTTGCGCTAAGATAGGCAGCGGTGTGGGCGGGAACGTTTTCGAATTCGTAGGTGATGACATCGGTGGCTTGAGCAAAGCGGCCAAGGGCTTCTTCATCATCATAGTCAAACAGGTAAGATTTTTCGGCCACTTTAAAGGCCGGACTGTTTTCATCGGGACAGAAAACATGGACGCTGAAACCCAGACGTGCGGCCGCCAGCGCCAGCATCCGGCCCAGCTGTCCGCCACCGAGAATGCCAATTGTCGAACCGGGCTCAAGCGGTGTCAAAACCTTATTCATCATCTACAGGTCGGTCTTTTACCGCATCTGTCTGGTCCTCGCGCCATTGCGTCAGTCGCGACGAGA
>JAJRTY010000197.1 GCA_024278055.1 Alphaproteobacteria bacterium
AACGCACTTGTGCTGACCAATCGTCAATTTGCCGACATCAAGGTCGTTTCAACCGGTGGCGGTGCCGCCGGAATAGCGTGTCTTAATATGCTGGTTAAACTGGGCGTGAAGCGCGAGAATATCTGGCTCTGCGACATCGCCGGTCTGGTCTACAAGGGCCGGGTTGAGGAAATGACGCCGCAGAAGGATCAGTTTGCGCAAGCAAGTGAGGCATTGGGCCTGGATGACGTCATCGCCGGTGCCGATCTTTTCCTCGGCCTGTCCGGTGCAAATGTGCTCAAACCCCACATGGTTGAAAAGATGGCAGAAAAACCCATCATATTTGCCCTCGCCAACCCAAACCCCGAAATTATGCCCGAAGAAGTGTTCAAGGTTGCTCCCGATGCAATTGTGGCCACCGGACGTTCCGATTTTCCCAACCAGGTCAACAATGTACTGTGTTTTCCTTTCATATTCCGCGGCGCACTGGATGTGGAAGCATCTGAAATCAACGACACTATGGAAATCGCCTGCGTCGAAGGTATCGCCAAACTGGCCCGCATGACTTCTGCTGCCGAAACTGCTGCGGTCTATGGGGATGAAAAATTGCGCTTCGGTCCCGAATACCTCATCCCCAAGCCGTTTGACCCGCGACTTTTAGCTGTTGTTGCCAGCGCTGTTGCCGGCTCGGCCATGAAAACCGGCGTCGCCAGACGCCCGATTGCGGATATTCAAGCCTACGAAGACAAATTGAACACCTCGGTTTATCGCTCTGGCATGATCATGCGACCGGTGTTTATGGCTGCACGTGAACAACCGCGAAAAATTGCCTTTGCCGAGGGTGAGGATGAAAGAGTATTGCGCGCAGCCATTGCCATCCTTGAAGAAACCGTGGACACGCCCGTTCTGATTGGCCGTCCGGAAGTTATCCATCAACGCTGCCAGCACCTCAGCCTGCCTGAAGACATCACCAGCCAGTTCAAAATTGTCAATCCGGAAAATGATCCGCGCTATCGCACCTACTGGCAGACCTATCACCAGATAAGGCAAAGAAATGGCGTAACCCCGGACCTCGCCCAGGCCATCCTGCGCACCAACACCACGGTGATTGGTTCTGTCATGGTTCATCTCGGCGATGCCGACAGTCTCATTTGCGGCACTTTTGGGCATTATCTGTGGCATCTGAAATATGTCGACCAATTGCTTGGCAGCGAAGAAATGCACCCGATTGGCGCCCTGTCGCTAATTATTCTGGAAAAGGCCCCCTCTTCGTGGCCGACACCCAGGTCAATCATCACCCCACCGCTGAGCAGGTGGCCGACACGGTTATTGCCTCTGCGCGCCATGTGCGCCGCTTCGGTATTGAGCCCAATATCGCGCTTTGTTCCAATTCTCAGTTCGGTGATCTCAATTCTGAATCCGCCATTCGCATGCGCGCAGCAATTGCAATATTGGACAAAAGCAATTGCGACTTCACCTATGAAGGCGAAATGCAGCTCGATACTGCCCTGAAACCGGAATTACGCACCCGCATCTTTCCCAATTCGAAAATGAAGGGGCCTGCAAACGTACTGATTTTCTCCTTTGCTGAAACTGCAAGTGCCGTCAGAAACAGCCTGAAATCTGTCTCCCAGGGCATCGAAGTCGGTCCCATCCTCATGGGCATGGGCAACCGCACCCACATCGTTACCCCATCAATTTCGGTTAGAGGATTAATCAACATCGCCGCCCTTGCCGGAACCCCGGTGCAGCAATACGCCTGAAAAAGAGCGGGCGAATTACCTGAGGTCACCCGCACCGTCCCGGCTCAAGGCCGGGACGGTGCGGGGAACAGGGCTATTTCTGTTAGACTCCAATTAATCCGACCCCGCTTTAGACCTTTTCTTTAACTCCGCCAATCAATACCGTGATCTCGTCAGCCGCGCGTTTTACCACCGGCCCCAATTCTGAAATCACCTGATCGGTCAAACGCACCGTTGGCCCTGAGACCGACACCCCGGCAACGGGCTCACCCAGCGCATTATAAATGCTCGCCGCAACACAGCGCATACCGGAATGACGCTCCTCGTCATCTAAAGACCAGCCACGTTTTCGAATTGCTTCAAGATCGTCAAACAGCGAGTGCGGTGATGTCAGTGTTTTGGCTGTGAATTGCGGCAGCCCTTTTTGTTGCAGTATCTTTTCCACCTCTGCCTGCATCATATCCGCCATCAATGCCTTGCCAATGCCCGAAGTGTGCATATGGCTGCGGGTGCCGACCCGAAAAAACGCCCGGATCGGATTATGGGTTTCAACCTGAGAAACAAAAACCACATCGCCATCATCTGCAATGGCGATATTTGCGGTTTCTCCGGTCGTTTCCATCAAATTGCGTATGGTCTGACGCGAGGCCTCGACCAGATTGGTGCGCACCAGATAAGCACTACCGATACGAAAAGCCTCAATGCCAATCATCCACTCCTGGGTGGAAGCATCAAACTCAACCAGACGGTGTTTCTGCAATGTCGTCAGCACGCGGTGAGCCGAAGATGGTGGCATGCCCAATGTGAGCGCCAGATTGCTGAGCGAAACCTGGCCTTCCTGCGACAAATGCTTGAGCAAAATCAAACTGCGATCAAGCGCCTTTACGGTGCTGGGCTGAGCATTGTGAAAAACAGATCTTGGCCGCCCGCGAGCCCGTTTATGAACTACATCCTCCATGGTCACCTTCCAGTTACGGTCCTGATTTTGGACAAAATACAGATTAGAGAAACAGAATTATTTTTCAATTATTATTTAATAGCATATATGAAAACTAATATTGTTTATTTTTCAAACACTTACCATTAATAATTAAAAATGGAAATGTTTTTCAGAAAAATTGATTAATTGTTGAAAGCCGGTATTGTTTGCAAACCGTCTAATCAAGTGGAGAAAAAAATGACCGGCCAGAACCCTGTTTTTATCCCAGGCCCCACCAATATTCCCGATCGACTGCGCCACGCTATGAATATTCCAACCGTGGATCACCGCGCGCCGGATTTTTCATCTCTGCTGGCTCCGATGTTTGCTGACTTGAAAAAAGTATTCAAAACCGAAACCGGCACGGTCATAACCTTCCCGGCCAGCGGCACCGGCGGCTGGGAAGCTGCCATCACCAACACACTGTCACCCGGTGACAAGGTTCTGGTCGCCCGCTTCGGCATGTTCTCGCACCGCTGGATTGATATGTGTGAGCGCCATAATCTCGATGTTGAGGTGATTGAATGTCAATGGGGTGACGGTGCCCCGGCCGATCTTTATGGCAAGCGTCTGGCCGCTGACACCAATCACGAAATCAAGGCGGTGCTGGTCACCCACAATGAAACCGCTACCGGCGTACGCAGCGACATTGGCGCTATCCGCAACGCTATGGATGCAACGGATCACCCCGCCATGCTCTATGTGGATTGCGTCAGCTCTTTAGCCTCAATGGATTTCCGCATGGACGAATGGCAGGTCGATCTTGCCGTGTCCGGCTCACAAAAAGGTTTCATGCTGGCCACCGGCATGGCGATCATCGGGGTTTCCCAAAAAGCCCTGAACGCAATGGACACGGCCAAATGCCCGCGCTGTTTCTTTGATTTCCGCGACATGATTGCCGCTAATGCCAAAGGCTCCTATCCTTATACACCGCCGATCCAGTTAATGGCCGGTTTGCGCGAAAGCCTCGACATGCTGTTTGAAGAAGGCCTGGAAAATGTCTATGCCCGCCACTTCCGCATTGCTGAAGGTATCCGCTGCGCAGTTAACGCCTGGGGTTTGCGGCTGTGCGCCAATACTCCGGATCTTTATTCCGATACTGTAAGCGCCATTTACGTGCCTGAAAGCTTCGACAGCAATCAATTGACAGACCATGCCTATGATGCCTATTCAGTCTCCTTCGGTATTGGTCTGGGCGAAATGAATAAAAAAGCGTTTCGTATCGGTCACCTGGGGTCCCTCACGGATGTCATGGCTCTATCGGGCCTGGCCGCAATCGAGATGGCGATGAAAGACCTGAAATATCCAATCGAGCTTGGTTCCGGCGTTGGTGCAGCTCAGGAATATTACCGCCAGTTCAAATGCAATGCCCAGTCACAGGCAGCATAGGAGAGACAAAATTAATGGCAAGCGTTGAAGAAATCTATATCCCGGATTACGATGATGTGCTCAAGGCTCATGAACGCATCAAACCGTATATTCACCGCACGCCGGTGCTGACCAGTTCGTTTATGAATGAACTTACCGGGGCTGAACTGTTTTTCAAATGCGAGAACTTTCAAAAAGCCGGGGCCTTCAAGGTGCGCGGCGCCTCAAACGCAGTGTTCGGCCTGCCCGATAACATGGCAGCAAAAGGTGTTGCCACCCATTCGTCCGGCAATCACGCCATGTCATTGAGTTATGCCGCAGGAAGGCGCGGTATTCCGTGTACGGTCGTTATGCCCAAGACCGCGCCTGAAGCAAAAAAGGCCGCTGTCAGAGGCTATGGCGGCACTATTGTTGAATGCGAACCCAGCACATCGTCGCGCGAAGCGGTTTTTGCCGAAGTTGTTGCCGAAAGCGGTGCTGATTTTATCCATCCTTACAATGACCACCGCGTTATTGCCGGTCAGGCCACCTGTTCACTCGAACTACACGTTGATGCAGGCCCGCTGGATGCCATCATTGCCCCCATCGGCGGCGGCGGGATGATTTCAGGCACCTGTCTGACCCTTTCAAATATATCGCCCGATACAAAAATCTTTGCAGCGGAGCCAGAAAACGCCGATGACGCCTACCGTTCATTGAAAGCCGGGCACATTATCGCTGATGACGCGCCGCAAACGGTTGCAGACGGATTAAAGGTGCCGCTCAAGGATCTGACCTGGCATTTTGTTTCCCGCCATGTGGAAGATATTCTTCTGGCGAGTGAACAGGAAATCATTGATGCTATGTATCTGACCTGGCAACGCATGAAGATTGTTATGGAGCCTTCTTCGGCGGTGCCTCTGGCGACGATTTTAAAAAACAAGGACCTGTTTGCCGGCAAGCGTGTTGGCGTAATAATTACCGGCGGCAATGTTGATCTGGCCAAACTGCCCTGGACAGCCACCTGAATGGAGAAAGAGCAAATGAACAAGCATATTGATATTGATAGTTTTGAGGTCGGCTATGACATACCGGCCAAGCCCGGCATGGATGAAGCCGATATCCAGACACCGTGCCTGATCATTGATCTGGACGCACTGGAAAAAAACATCAAAACCATGGGCGATCTGGCCAAAGACATGGGCGTGCGCCATCGGGTGCATGGAAAAATGCACAAATCCGTCGATGTCGCCCTGCTACAGGAAAAGCTCGGTGACAGTTGTGGCGTGTGTTGCCAAAAAGTGTCCGAAGCCGAAGTCTTTGCCCGTGGCGGCATCAAGGATATACTGGTCTCAAATCAGGTGCGCGACGCTGCCAAAATCGACCGGCTGGCGCGATTGCCGAAACTCGGTGCGCGCACAATCTGCTGCGTTGATGACATCGAAAATGTTGCTGATCTTTCAGCAGCAGCTGTCAAACACGGAACTGAAATCGAATGTCTGGTGGAAATTGATTGCGGTGCCGGGCGCTGTGGTGTTGCTGCCGGACAACCGGTTGTCGATATCGCAAAGGCCATTGATGCCGCCGAAAATCTCAAATTCTCAGGTATTCAGGCCTATCAGGGCGCAATGCAGCATATTCAAAGCTATCAGGAGCGCCAGGAAAAAACCGGCATCGCCATCGAAATGGTGGCCCGCACACTCAAGATGCTCAAAGCTGAAGGGCTTGAAAGCGATATTGTCGGCGGCGCCGGTACCGGTTCTTATTATTTCGAAGGCACATCAGGTGTTTTCAATGAGCTGCAATGCGGCTCCTACGCCTTCATGGATGCCGATTACCAGACCATCCACGACAAGGACGGCAAGCCGATTTCCGAGTTTGAAAATGCGCTGTTTATCTTAACCTCGGTGATGAGCCATGCCAAGGAAGACAAGGCGATTTGCGACGCGGGACTTAAAGCACAATCCGTAGACAGCGGTCTGCCTTATATCTTTGGCCGCGATGATGTGGAATACATCAAATGTTCGGATGAACACGGAGTAATTTCCGACCCCACCAACGCGCTCAAGATAAATGACAAACTGAAGCTGGTGCCGGGACATTGTGATCCCACCTGCAATGTTCATGACTGGTACGTGGGCGTGCGCAACGGCAAGGTTGAAACCCTGTGGCCGGTCTCCGCCCGCGGCAAGGCTTACTAAGGAAAAAATTCTATGTTGATAGTCACAGAAGACGTCTGCCGCCAGGTCATTGGCCGCGATGATGCTTTTAGCGCCGTTGAATCTGTCTTTGCCGCCATGGCCAGGGGGGATGCCTATAATTTTCCGGTGATCCGCGAGGCCATTGGCTATGCTGATGCGCTCTACGGTTTCAAATCCGGGTTTGACAAGGCCGGGCTTTCACTCGGCCTGAAATCCGGTGGCTATTGGCCGGGCAACATGGAAAAAGGCCTGACCAACCACCAGTCCACCATCTTTCTGTTCGATCCCGATACCGGGCAGCTGAAAGCGCTTGTTGGCGGCAATTACCTTACAGCCGTGCGCACAGCCGCGTCCAGTTCGGTTTCGATCGCCCATCTCGCCCGCAAAGACGCGCGCGTGATTGGCATGATCGGTGCGGGACACCAATCAACCTTCCAATTACGCGCTGCCGCCGAACAGCGCCAGTTCGAAAAAGTCGTCGCCTGGAATTTCCATGCTGACATGCTGGGGAATCTGGAAAAAACCGCCACCGAAATCGGCCTGCCTTTCGAGGCCGTCGAGCGCGATCAACTTGGCGCAGAAGCCGATGTCATCATCACCATAACATCGGCTCATGAACCGCAACTGATGAAAGAATGGGTAAAGCCCGGAACCCACATCGCCTGCATGGGCACCGACACAAAGGGCAAGCAGGAAATCGATCCCGCATTGGTTGCAGCAAGCACCCTCTTCACCGATGAAATCGAACAATCAATCACCATCGGCGAAACCCAACACGCAATCTCGGCTGGATTGATAAGCAGCTCCGACATCACAACACTGGGAGAAGTCATCAACAAAACCCACCCCGGACGCACCAGCGAAGAAGAAATCACCCTCTTTGACGGCACCGGCGTCGGCCTCCAGGACCTCGCCGTTGCCTCCACTGCCGCGAGACTTGCAGAAGAACAGGGAAAAGCCCAGATTGTTGAACTTTAAGTCCTGAGTACCCTGTAGATTGCCGGGATCACCAGAACAGTCAACAAGGTCGAGGACGCCAGCCCGAACAACAGGGAAATTGCCAGCCCCTGAAAAATCGGATCCGTCAGGATAACCACTGCACCGATCATCGCCGCCAGCGCTATCAGCAGAATGGGTCGAAAGCGGATCGCACCGGCTTCGATCAGCACCTCCACCAGTGGTCGTTCGGGAGAGCCGGCGTGGCGGATAAAATCCACCAGCAGAATTGAATTGCGCACGATAATGCCAGCCAGCGCAATAAAGCCAATCATCGAGGTGGCTGAAAACGGCGCACCGAACAACCAGTGACCCAGCATGATGCCAATAAAGGTGAGCGGCACCGGGGTAAGGATCACCAGCGGCAGAAGAAACGAGCCGAACTGCGCCACCACCAGTATATAGATGCCGAGCAGCGCCACAGCGAAGGCTGCACCCATGTCGCGGAAAGTAACCCAGGTGACTTCCCATTCGCCATCCCACAACAGCACCGAAGCGCTATCATCTTCCGGTTGCCCGCGCAACCTGATCTGCGGACGCGGCAACCCGGTCCAGTCCTGGTTGTCCAGCGCCTTTTGCACCGCCAGCATGCCGTATAGCGGTGCCTCAAAAACCCCGGCAAGTTCAGCCGTAATCATTTCGGCCGGGCGCGAATTATGCCGAAAAATTGGGTAGGAGATGGTTTCTGTGGCAACTTTAACCACATCCCCCAACTCCACCACGCCGCGCGCGCCGGGCAAAAGATTTGCCGGGATCGGAGTAGATAAGAAGCGCTCGTCAAGCACCTTGTCGCCTCGCGGGCGTTCTATCCGGATCGCAATAGGCTGACGCCCGGCACCACGATGGGAATACCCCACAGTGCGGCCACTGCTCAAAATGGCCAGCGTATCGAAAACATCGCTCTCCTGCACTTTGAAGAAGTCCAGGTTTTCGGTGGAGATCGTCACCCGCTGTCGCGGTGCCAGTGTGCCATAGCTGTCGTCCACATCGACAATAAACGCAACACTTTCAAAAGCGGCACGGACCTTGGCGGCAACCTTGCGCCGGGTCTCTGGGTCCGGTCCGTAAATTTCGGCCAGAAGGGTGGCAAAAACCGGTGGTCCCGGCGGTGACTCCACCACTTTGAGACTGGTGCCCGGCGGCACCTCAATCGCCTTCAGCCGTTCGCGGATATCGAGTGCAATCGCGTGGCTGACGCGCTCACGTTCGCCTTTTGGTTTGAGGATGATCTGTACATCACCCAGATTGGGCTGTAACCGCAGATAATAGTGCCGCACCAGGCCATTGAAATCAAACGGTGCCGCAGTGCCCGAAAAACTCTGAGCCGAGATCACCTCATCCAGCCCAATCACCGCTGATACAACTTTTTGTGCTGTTGCATCCGTCACCTCAAGGGCGGTGCCCTCGGGCATATCGACAATCACGGATAATTCGGACTTATTGTCGAAGGGCAACAGCTTGACGGTCACACTCCTGGTGTAAAGCAGGCTGAGTGACCCGATGGTCAACACCCCGACCACCAGCAAAAACACCCAACTGCGTTTTTTTGTAGCCAGGATCGGGTGCGCCACAAACGCATAGGCCTGTCCCAGCCGCCCGCCATGGGGAGCTTCTTCGAGATTATGAAGCGGTGCCGTGCCGGCGGTTTTGCACATCAGCCACGGGGTAATGGTCACAGGCACAAAAAATGAAAAAATCATCGCCGCCGAAGCCACCGCAGGTATGGGGCTCATGTAAGGTCCCATCAAGCCTGAAACAAACAGCATCGGCAACAGCGCCACCACCACCGTAAGTGTCGCTACAATCGTAGGGTTTCCAACTTCCGCCACCGCAGCAATTGCAGCCTCACGGCGGTTGCGTTTAACCTTAAGCCCCCAGTGTCGGGCAATATTCTCAATGATCACAATGGCATCATCAACCAGTATGCCGATCGAAAAAATCAATGCAAACAGCGATACCCTGTTCAAGGTGTAGCCCATTGCATTGGCGGCAAAAAGTGTGAGCAAAATGGTTGTCGGGATCACAACAGCGACCACAACCGCCTCGCGCCAGCCGATCGCCAGCCCCACCAGTGCGATGATGGAAACCGTGGCAAGAAACAGGTGATAAAGTAGTTCGTTTGCCTTCTCATCTGCATTTTTGCCGAAATTCCGGGTCACTTCCACAGCCATAGAATCGGGAATCAGGGTGCCCTGCAGCGCCTCCACTCTCTTGAGCACGTTTTCGGCCACCGTCACCGCGTTTGATCCCGCTCGCTTGGCAATGGCCAGCGCAACCGCAGGCACGCGTGATATTGTACCATTGTCAGAGCGGCTGTAGGATGCGGTGATCATCTCTGCCGTATCTCCCGTTAACACCACATCGGCAACATCGCGAACATAAACCGCCCGCCCGTCGCGGGTGGTCAATACCAGATTGCCGATTTCCTCAGGTGTGGTCAGCGTCGCTCCGACAATCAGGCCTATCTGCTGCCCGCTACGGCGGATTTTACCGGCAGGAAAGGCCCGGTTGGCAGATTGAACCTTGCCCGCAAGCTGTTGCAGCGTGACGCCGTAGAGTGCAAGTTTTTCAGGATCAGGTGCAACACGGATTACTTCTTCGACGCCGCCGGAAAGATAAGTCAGGCCAACATTATCGATCTTGGACAATTCCACCCGCAACTCGCGTGCTACCCGGGTAAGGTCATTGGCCGTAATAGCTGCACCTTCCCCCGGCCTCGAGGACAGGCTCAACACCAGGATGGCAACATCATCGATACCGCGCGCGATAATTACCGGTTGTGGAATGCCCTGGGGTATCCGCTCAATATTGGCCTGGATTTTTTCGCGCACCCGCATGACGGCCGTATCCACCAGAACCCCAACCTTGAAACGCGCAGTCACCAGAACCTGATCATCCAGGGTCTGCGAATAGACGTGTTCAACCTGGTCTATACTCTTGACGATAGTTTCCAGCGGTTCCGTCACCAGCTTGACGGCATCTTCGGCCTTGAGACCGGCAGCTGAAACAAAAATATCCACCATCGGCACTGATATCTGTGGCTCCTCCTCACGTGGCATAACCATCAGCGCCACCAGCCCCATCGCCAGGGCTGCAACAAGCATAAGCGGCGTTAGCGGAGAAGTGATAAAAGTACGCGTCAGGTGCCCGGCAATTCCAAGCTTCAGGTCCCCGGCACTCATGGCACAAGAACCTTGTCTCCGGTATCAAGGCCACCAAGGATTTCAACGAAATCCCTGCCATCAATTTTTCGTCGCTGGCCCAGAAGAACCACGCGTTGGCGTGCTGTTTCCTGATCGTCTCCAACCCGCACCAAATCAAGACCAAAGCGCGTTTCAACCGCTTTGAGAGGAACAACAAGCACCCTGCGCGTTGCTATGGGAATGCGCACCAGTATTCGTGATTTCAAAAGCTCATTTTCCAGATAGGGCACTGTCACATCGGCAATCACCCGTCCGTTTTCAATCTGCGGGTATATTTTGACCAGCGTTCCCTGTGCCGTCTGCCTGCCGGTGCCAATGCTGATTGTCGTGCCTTGCCGCAAGGTTTGGCGATAACGCTCAGGGATAGCAAGACGCAGAAAATAGCCGCCAACACCGATCGTCGCCACGGTTTCCCCCGGCAGTACCACCGCCCCTTTCGTCAGCGGCACCGTCACCACCCGACCGGCTTCTGGAGCAACCAGAGCACCATCCGCGCGCTGCTGCTCCAGTACCTTGCGTGATTGCCGGGCAGCAGAAATATTGTTATACGCCACATCGACCTGGGTCTGCAGGGCATCACGGCGCTGAATTGTCGTCGCCCCGCGCGTAATCAGTTCTTCCGAGCGTTTGAGTTCAGCCAGAGCATTATCATAAGTTGACTGCAACGCGCGCAGCTGCGCATCAAGACCACGCAATTGAAAGTCAATCTTGTCATCCACAATGGTTGCCAGCACCTGACCGGTCGTTACATTATCGCCCTCACTGACTTTCAGTGACACGATAGTACCGCCAATCCGCGCCCGCGCCGGAACCACATCCCTGGCCTCCACCGTACCATAGACCGACTTGTAGTCGATAACCTGTTGCGGTTTCAGGATAATCGGCTGGCTTGCAGCTATACCAACCAGCAAGGCTGAAAAAACGGCGGCAACGAATGTAATACGTAACAACATGGGGGCGGCTCCCTGTGCCATAAATAATGCGGCGCAGGGTTGCACCGTATTGTTCATATCTTATTTATAGGCGACACCTGGCTTAACGCCAAGTTTTTGGAATATCTTCGCTGCCGGGCAAAAGCCGGTGAACGCCGATTGCAGCATATTAAGACCGACAAACAATGTCAGCAAAAGCCACCATTCAGATACAAAATAGACAAGCGCTGCTGAGATTATTACCATCACAGCCGCAAACGCCAGCACAGCACGATCGAGAGTCATCTTCAAAACCTTTCTGATTTAAGCCGCACAAACCGGACAGAACCTTATTCGTGATTGTGCGGCAAACAACATATATGATTTTTAATATGTGTTCAGGAAAGCTGCATTACAAGATGCTTTGAGCAAGATAGATTTTGGGTCTGCAATTCTATGTCACAAGCGCGGGTGAAATAAGGAACAGGACCCCAGTGACGATGAAGCCTGCTTATCAACCGGAGCTGTAAGCTGAAGCATACACCGTCGCAACTACATTCCTGGAGAGAAATACTATATTAACCTTCTTTTACTATTCTTTATGCAAGTATTTAATACGCTGTGGAGGGGGCTGGACATGTCACTCAAGTATAAATTTCTCGGTATTGGGGCTATATCGTCACTCCTAGCCATCATCCTTGCCATTATGAGCATAGTCGGCGAGTTACAGTTCACCAAATTGATAGCCGAAAGTGAAACCGCATCGCTCGGGCTGCGCAACCACATGTATGGCGACATGTTACATGACGGACTTCGCAGTGATGTTTATCGCGCACTCTATGCGGCTGAAAATGCGCCCAAGGAGCGCGCCACGGTTTTTGCAGAAGTAAAAGAACATGCCGAGTTGTTTCGGAACAGCGTGGCTAGCAACAAGAAACTTCCTCTTTCCGAGCGGGTTAAAAAAGTATTATTCGAGCTCGATCAACCACTAGGTCGTGTTGACAAACTGGATTCCCAAATCATCTGAGATATGATTCAAGATAACTTTTTAGGAGGTTATCTTGGCGCGTTTATTGATGTCAAATGGGGAATGGGCTTTCTTTGAGCCGTTTATTTCCAGTATTCGGG
>JAJRTY010000198.1 GCA_024278055.1 Alphaproteobacteria bacterium
GGATACATCAAATACAGTTACAACTGATCTCTTTTATGTTTTCAGGCCTGTAGATGTTATGGTGAAAATCGATATAAAACTTGATTTTGGTGACAGGCGGCGGGTGCGGTGGGGATTAGATCAACGTGTGAATTTTATCGCTTGGATACAGCCTTTTCATTGTGGTTGCCTGTTTTATCCGCAACCATGTTTTTAATTTCTATACAACCCGGTGCAACGGCTGAAAACCCGCCACCTGCATGCCTGACAGCACAAAGAGTTGAGGCCGGAATTGTCCGAATAATTGATTCCCAGACAGTTGAAACCGCCACCGGACAGCGCGTCAGACTGGCCGCCATTGAAGCCCCCAACTCAATCATTGCTACAGCGAGTGGGAAAAACATCGGCCTGATCAAGCGCGCCCGAAGTTTATTATCGAAGCTGACTTTGAACAAAAAGGTATTGTTGGTGTTTGATAGCGGAAAACCTGATCGCTACAATCGCAGGCGGGCCCATATACTGATCTCCCCACCTGGCAAAAAAACACACACATGGGTACAGGGCGAGATGATCGCCCGGGGAATGGCGCGCGCATTCCCCAACACATCTGAGGCTGCATGTTTCAAATCGCTTCTGGAAATTGAAAAATCCGCACGGTTAAAAAAATCGGCCTGTGGAAGAACAGGTTTTACCGGGTAATTGCGGCTGAAAACCTGAAAACGTTAAATCGCTCCCTCGGGCGACTTCAGCTGATCGAAGGCCGGGTCCATTCTGTTGCCGTTCGCCGCACCCGCATATACATAAATTTCAGTGCCGACTGGAAGCGTGACTTTACCGTAACACTTAATCCGCGCATCTACAGATTGTTCGCTCAAAGTGGTATAATTATTAAAGATTTGACAAATAAAATCATTCGCACGAGAGGTTGGCTGGGACGTCATAATGGTCCCACAATTAAGGTTAATCATGTGGCACAAATTGAGATCTTGAAAGATTGAAAGTATTGTCCGTCGGTTCCATAAACATACGTAGATTCCAGCTTAACAAGTCACTATCAATACTCACGGGAATTGGTTTTGTGCTTGCCACCGGACTCCTGACATCATGCACTCAAGGCCAGTTGATTGACCTTGCCCGCACCAGCCCCGGCACCTTCATATCTCAAGCCGACGAGTTGAAAATCGGCGCTCAGGCGCATCCCAAAATCGTGTCACAATTTGGCGGTGCCTATGAAAACACCGACCTCAATGCCTATCTGGCAAATATCGTCACACGATTAAAGAAAAACTCACCTCAACCCGGCGTCCCTTATCAGGTCACCGTATTAAATTCTCCTGCCGTCAACGCTTTTGCTGTGCCTGGTGGCTATATTTACCTTACCCGGGGCCTGCTGGCGCTGGCCAACGATGAAGCAGAAATCGCCAGTGTCCTTGCCCATGAACTCGGTCACCTGACCGAGCGCCACAGTGCTAAACGTTATTCCGTGGCACTAAAGGCCAATATTATCACCCGGATTTTAGAAGTGGCAGAGGATGACCCGGCACTCAGGCGCAATTTGCGTCTTGGCTCCGCCAGCCTTCTGGCCCGCCATTCACGCGATCAGGAAATCGAAGCCGACAGGATCGCCATCATCATAACCCAGAGAAGCGGTTATGATCCTTATGCTGGCATATCATTTCTTAAAACCATGACTGCTCAAAATACCCTTAAAAACAAACTCAACAATACCACCCGCCTTGTCGGTCAGGTTGATTTTCTTGCCACCCATCCAGCCATTGACCTAAGAAAAATCAAAGCTTTCTCATTTGCCAGCCAACTTGGTTTAATACCAAGCGACAAAAAACGCTTTCGCAGTGCCTACCTCAGGAAAATCAACAAGCTGCGCTATGGCAACAATCGCGACCAGGGCTTTGTGCGCGGGCGCACCTTTATCAATCCACAACAGGGATTTCGTTTCAAAGTCCCGCCGGGATTTCGAATTCAAAACAGGAAACTCCTTGTTGTCGCCCTTGATCGCAATCGAAATGTGATGTTGTTTGACAGCAGGCCTGCCAGCCCCCAGGCCGATCTGGAAGACGTCCTTGGTCGACATTTCAGCCTCGGTCGCACTGCCTGGAAAACCAGAAAAACAACACGAAACGGCGTTGAAATGGCCTCCGGCACCGCATCATACCGCAATGTCGATCATCAGATATTCCTGCTTAGAAAAAACCCGGAAAAGATTTACCGATTCTGGTTTATCTCGAGCCCGGATCAGACAAACGCATTATCGCGACATTTCCGCCAAACCGCCAGAAGCTTCGGCCCCCTGTCGGCAACTGACCGTAAGCTGGCTGTTCCGCGCAAGCTGCAAATTCTCACGGTAAAGCCAGGTGATACGGTAGCGGGAATTTCCAAAAAAATGATATTTACTGAACTGCGCCAACAACGCTTCCGCGTGCTCAACGGCCTGTCACCGACCACTCCCCTGAAAACCGGGCAGAAGGTGAAAATTATCACCAACTGAAAAGGGGCTGGCTGTTTATTGTTTCAGCACCCGTCTACAGGCCCGCGGCAGGCTTGCAAGTGTCATTTCCCGCTTGGGGACGAATTTAAATTTAAACCCCTTCTTTTTCTTCTTTTTCGGTTTAAACCATTTGGCCAAATCAGCACCGCAACCATCCCCGGCGGCTATTTTAGGCTGGTTTTTGCACTGCTTGTCACCTTTGGCGCAAGTCAGGCGCACGTGAAAATGTGAATAATGTCCACGCCAGGGCCGAACTTTACGCAACCATTTTCGGTCTTTACCGGCATCTTTGCACAACTTCCGTTTTATCACCGGATTAACAAAAATCAGACCAACTTCCTTGTACGAAACCGCACGGCGATAGAGCTTTAGATAGGCAGGCTTCCAGATTTTGGCATTGATCTTTTTTTTGTTCTTGGTGAGAACCGAAATCGTATTGAGGCTTTCCCGCTCAGCCAGACTAAGCCGTCTGTCTGGTGACGGCAGCAGCCATATATCCGTGTCCAGCCCCAGCTGATGACTGGCATGTCCGCCAACCGGGCCACCACGCGGCTGTGAGATATCGCCAATCAACAATCCCGGCCAACCGTCATTGGCTTTGGCATCCCTGGCAAATTTTTCTATAAAAGCAACAATCCGTGGGGTCCCCCAGTTGCGATTTCTCGACAGGCGCATGACCTGCCAGCCAGGCCCGTTAATTGCCAGTTGCTGACCACCGGCAAAACAACCCTTTGCATAAGACCCAAAAGCCTGGGCCGGCACGTCAGCCGCTTTGGTCATTTTTTCAAACAACAGCCTTGCCGGTACAGCTTTGGCTTTTTTGGCTTTTTTGGCTTTCCTGGTTTTTTTAACCTTGGCTGTGGACTTGGCCTTACCTTTGGATTCGACCTTGGCTTTGTCAGCATCCCCGGTCCTGGCGTCTTCTTTGTGGGCCGCAGCTGTGGTTACACTCAACGAGAGCGCCACAACAACAAGAATACTTTTCAGCACATAATTCATTTCAAGCATATCTCCCTGCCATCGTGCGTAGCCAATTGAGTGGCTCATCATACCAACTCTATGATACCTCATCAATCATTTGTGTAATGGCATCTGGCTATAGCTTTCTGGTGCGAGCCACCGCTCCCCCTGGAGCCGGTTGATCGCAGTGATAACCTGAGATACGGTGGCTTTGATTAAAAAATTGGTCGGGAGAAAAACTATGGCGCGCGCATCTTGGCAAAAAGCCATTGTTCTGTCTTTCCTTTTCATTTCCGCATGTGCAAGCCTGACCAAAAACGAATGCCGCCAGGCCAACTGGTTTGAGATCGGGCAAAACGATGGCGCACAGGGGCGCACGCTGGCTATTTTCGAAGATCACGTCAAATCCTGTAAAAAAGCCGGTGTTGTACCAAACAGGCGCGAATACGAGGACGGTCGCATTTTCGGCCTTGCTAAATATTGCACACCGTTAAGCGGATTTAAGGCAGGACGATATTCCCAAACCTATCAAAATGTCTGCCCGCCGGAAACTCAAGGCGAATTCATCAGAGGCTATGAACTTGGCGGACAATTCGGGCAGGTGGAAAAACAGCTCTTCGATGTCAATCAGGACATAGACGAAATCGAAGGAAACTTAAGAAAAGACAAGGTCAAACCCGACCAGAAGCAAAACCTCTACAGGCAGGTCGATCGTTTGAGAAATGAAAAAGACCGACTGGAAAGAGAAATCCAGCGCATCCAGACAGTGGCCAATAAAACATTGTAACTATTGAAGTCCTGAAGCCTGCCCGCTCCCCCGCCCAACTACGCGATAAGGATACCCTTGGGGTGGTTGGGCGGGGGAGCGGGCAGGCTTCAGGACTTCAATAGTTAAAGATATTTGGAAACAGATAGACCGGGCTAAACCTGATCAATCATCCATCTTGAGCGCGGCAATAAACGCTTCTTGCGGGATTTCCACTTTGCCGAACTGGCGCATGCGCTTTTTACCGGCTTTTTGCTTGTCGAGCAATTTGCGCTTGCGGGTGATGTCACCACCATAACATTTGGCGGTTACATCCTTGCGCATGGCGGCAATGGTTTCGCGCGCAATAACCTTGCCGCCCAGGGCTGCCTGAATCGGGATTTTAAACAGATGGCGCGGGATCAGATCTTTGAGTTTTTCACACATAACCCGGCCGCGACGCTCGGCTTGGGCACTGTGAACCAGCATTGACAAGGCATCGACCGGATCACCATTGACCAGTATCTGCATTTTTACCAGTGTACCGGGCCGATAGCCGGTAATCTGATAATCAAAGCTGGCATAGCCTTTCGACACCGATTTCAAGCGGTCATAAAAATCAAACACCACTTCATTGAGCGGCAGATCATAGGTAACCATGGCGCGGGTGCCCGCATATGACAGATCCACCTGAACGCCGCGACGTTCCTGACACAATTTCAAAATTGAACCGAGATATTCATCCGGCGTCAGAATTGTTGCCTTGATCCACGGCTCTTCAATGGACGCAATCTTCATCGGATCGGGCATATCAACGGGATTATGCAACTCCATCATCTCACCGCTGCTCAGGTTAAGGTGATAGACAACCGAAGGGGCGGTGGCGATAAGATCAAGATTAAACTCGCGCTCAAGGCGTTCCTGAATGATTTCCAGATGAAGCAGGCCGAGAAAACCACACCTGAAGCCAAAGCCAAGTGCCGCCGAAGTTTCCATTTCATAGGAAAAACTGGCATCATTGAGCCGCAATTTTCCAACAGCTGCGCGCAAGTCTTCAAAGTCAGCCGCATCGACCGGAAACAATCCACAAAACACCACCGGCTGGGCCGGTTTAAAACCCTCCAGCGGCTCATCAGTGGGATTGCGGTCATCGGTTATAGTATCGCCGACACGAGTATCGGCAACTTCCTTGATGGAAGCGGTAAAAAATCCGATGTCACCGGGACCAAGTTCCGGCACCATTTTTTGTTTGGGTTGGAAAACGCCAACGCGCTCTGCCTGGTAAGCCGCCCCGCTTGATACCATGCGAATACGCTGGCCTTTTTTCAAAGTACCGTCAATGATACGCACCAGCACAATGACGCCAAGATAGGCATCGTACCAGCTGTCCACCAACAGCGCTTTCAAGGTCTTGTCGCGATCCCCCTCAGGGGCTGGCAGGCGCGTCACGATAGCCTCAAGCACCTTATCAATACCGATGCCGGTTTTTGCCGAAATTTCCACAGCATCACTGGCATCAAGCCCGATAACATCTTCAATCTGGGTTTTTACCCGCTCGGGCTCAGCTGCCGGCAGGTCTACTTTATTGAGAACCGGAACAATTTCATGATTATTGTCAATCGCCTGGTAAACATTGGCAAGTGTTTGCGCCTCTACGCCTTGTGAGGCATCAACCACCAACAACGATCCCTCACACGCCGCCAATGAGCGGTTGACCTCATAGGCGAAGTCCACATGGCCAGGCGTGTCAATCAGATTAAGAATATAGACCTCTCCATCATTGGCCTTATATTCGAGACGGACAGTCTGAGCCTTGATGGTGATACCGCGCTCACGCTCAATATCCATACTGTCGAGAACCTGCTCGGTCATCTCACGCGCGCTCAGTCCGCCGCACATTTGAATAAGCCGATCGGCCAGGGTCGATTTACCGTGGTCGATATGAGCAATAATGGAGAAGTTGCGAATATTTTCTAGTGCCATGCTGCGGCTTGTATCACCGCCTTGATGCAGCGCCAAGCGCAATCGTCAAATAGTACCAACACAGGGAACTTGTCGTTAACTTTCAGCGTTTTTATCGACGGTTTTCGAAGCGGCATGTTCCCCATGGCCGCCCTCACTGCCCCAACGCAGCAACTTGTAATCAAAACCATGTTCAATCGTCGGTTTAACAATGTTAAAAAACGGAGAAACATCAAAGTCGCGCGGTGTAAAAAGGGAATGATGGCGGATGTGCAGCATTTCACTTTGGGAATAATAACTGCGCACGCGCGGATCATCCCCCCCCTCCATTAACAGCGGCAGGATCGGGTATTTTACTTTCTGAAATGCCTGGGCAATCAGTGTTGAGCAGATTTCACGGGTGGGATCACCCGACCCCAGGGCAATCATGCGCCGCCGCCAGCGTATGGGAACCGGAGGGATTGGTAAAAGATAACGCGCAAGATCAATAATGTTTCTGGTGTCGTACTTGTTGCCAATTCGCTTGATGCAGAAATCCACTATGGCTTTACGGTCTTCATCATTCAAGCCCACCGGCCGACAGATCCTGGTGTTGTAAGTGGCATATTTGGACAACGGCGAGACGACAACGCCTTCGCCCAGATTGGCCTCGATCAGCATCTGTAGTTCACCGGTTTTTTCCTCGACCAGACCAATATCACCGGCATAGATTGCCGCATGTGACCACGTTGATTGAGTGAGAAACTTGATGGCAGCACTCACCTTTTGATTGCCTTCCACCAGCAATACATCTCCCGGCTGCAAGGTACGCAGCAAGGTGACGGGATCAGAAGGCGTGAAAGGTTCATAGCCGCTGGTCTGTCGCTTCAGCCTGCCAGCGATAAAACCGCTAATCTTATCCAACAAAGCTTCCAGCAAGGAACCACCCGGAAAATTCCGCCTGTTACCACAATTGGAACAGCGCAAAACAAGACTACCGCTTATCCGCGCAATTCTCCACCCGTTGCCGCAATCACTTTGTCGACAACAGCCGTGCATACAGCTTCAATCTCGGCATCGTTAAGGGTTTTTTCGCGTGGTTGCAGCGTTACTTCTATGGCGATGGATTTGCGACCTTCGCCAATGGCTGAGCCTTCAAACACATCAAAAACCGTTACAGTATCAACCAGAGTCTTGTTTGCCCCTTTGGCTGCGCGAACAATATCCGCAGCCTTGACATCAGCAGCAACCACAAAGGCAAAATCACGTCGCACCGGTTGCAGGTCAGAAGCCTGAAGCGGAGGCTTTGAAGTGGATTTACGTTTTTTCGGACTGGGCAGGCGGTCCATATAGATTTCGAATGCAACAGCCCCTCGATCCAGCCCCATATCATCCAGCAACCGCGGGTGTAACTCGCCAAACTCGGCCAGGATGGTCTTTGGCCCCAATCTCAGTGTGCCACTGCGGCCGGGGTGATACCAGTCGGCAGCACCTTCAAATATCTGCAGGTTTGCCACCGGTGCCCCCACAGCACTGAGAGCTTCAAGCGCATCGGCCTTGGCATCGTAAGCATCAACCGGGGTGGCCGCATATCGCCAGTGCCGCCCCTGAGAGCCGGGCTTTGCAGTCCCCACCCTGATACCCGATGCCATCATATACTGGTCGTGAACCTCTGTACCGTGATAGGTTTGCCCGACTTCAAACAACGCCAGATCCTGAAATCCCCGGTCCACATTGCGCGCAGATGCTGATATCAACCCCGGCAATAACGATGGGCGCATAGAACTCATTTCAGTCGAAATAGGATTGGCAAGTTCCAGCTCGTCACTGCCGCCGCCAAACATTGCAGCTTGCTCACGCGGAATGAATGACCAGGTAACGCATTCAACCATCCCGCGCGCGGCCAATGATCTTTTTGCCGAGAACACGCGCTTTTGCCCGACGGTCAGCATCGGCTTGGTGGTACCATTATGTTTGGGCAGAGCAACGGCAGGAATATTATCGACCCCAACGATGCGCACAATTTCTTCCACAAGATCAGCACAACCGTACACATCGGGCCGCCATGTGGGGACAGTTACCTTGAGAGCGCTGCCTTCATCAGCAACGCCAAATCCCAGATCGGTCAGGATCGTTTTAATTTCTTCTACGTTGACATCTATGCCAGCCAGACGTTTGATTTCATCTGCCTTGAAACTGATCTCAGTATTGGTCAAAGGCGCTTTACCGGCGAGTACCATTTCGCTGGGCTCACCACCACAAAGCCGGGTAACCAGATCAACGGCCAGATCAATTCCCGGCTCCATATAGGCAGGATCAATACCTCGCTCAAAACGGTAGCGTGCATCTGATTCAATCCCCAGCCTGCGCCCGGTGGCA
>JAJRTY010000199.1 GCA_024278055.1 Alphaproteobacteria bacterium
ACATCTGCCGCCACAAACGGAACATCCTGCCCCTCCCGCGGCAACCCGCTGGTCTGCTGGCCATCGAACTCAAACTCATAGCGGTCATGCCACGCTTCGGCGGAATGGTGATCGACTACAAGTATTTCATCCGGCAGATAAAGCACCAGATCACGCTGGTCATCTGGCCTTTCAAGAACAAAATCAATCGGGTCAAACTGGAAGGTCAAATCATAACCAAATGCACCATAGAGACCAATATTGGAATCTTCGCCTGACTTGAACAGCGCAACAATTGCCCGCAGCACCGAGAATACACTTGGTGATCGCGAACGCTGTTCTTCGCTGATTATGCCCTCTGGTATTCGCACATCGAGGTCAATGCGTGCAGGCTTTCGTGAAAGAACTGCAACATCTGGATGATTGACAAGAACGCTTTCAATTGCGGTGAGCAGAATGGCGCCACGATCGTTAAAGGCCTCGATCCACATTTGCCGACCGTTTGAGGTGATGCCCAGCGGCGGGTCAATGATCGCCGTATCCCAGCGGGTATAACGGCCCGGATATTCATAATTCGACGACAACACTGCGCCACGCCGGCGGTCGAGCCGGTCGACATAGGATTGCACCGCGTTGTCGTATGGCGTTGAAACCCGTGTTCGGGTAATTTTAACGCCGCCCTCAGTCGTATAGATTTTGTCGGTTTTATGTGCGCTTGTCATGGTTTAAATTTCTTTCTGATTGCCCGTTGGCTGCAGCTCCATTTTTCCGGGCAATAAAAAACCGCCGGGTTTCCCGCAGCGGCTGATACTCTTGATTACAAACACGAGATCGCTGGCCGCTGTTAAGAGGCCCACCACCAAATCTTGTTTGCAGTCATCGTTTTCATGGCACCACAGATAACCCCACTGGATATTTAGCGCAAGCAAAAACAGTGCCCAACATCGCAATCACTGTTGAGCCCTTTTGGTGTGATGCCGTATTACCGGTCCAGAACCGAGCGCACTTCGATCAGATTTGACCGCACCCGTAAAATATAGAAGCCGATTGTTGTCAAATGGGCCGGCATAATAAAGCCGTCTTCCTTGCCATTGGAGATAATCAGCGGGTCAAGCGCCAAAGCACTTTTTAACTGCCCTTCCATATTCAGCCATAAATCCGTCAGCGCCCGCTTTTCAAGAATATCACGAAAATCGCTGCGGGCTCCCTGCAGCAATCCATAATAGGCATAAAGCTGGCCCATCGATTCCATCCACACATTGTCGGCACGCATGTCGAACCAGCCACCATTGTATTTTTCCGCCCGGTCCTTGATTTCAGCCGATGTCGAGCCGATATCTTTGGCAATGCGGTCAAGGAACTGCATCAGGTTGTCGGCGCGCGCATCAAAGGTTGCTTTGCAGGCGGCCAAATCATCATTGTATTTGATCAACTCCAGCCGGGCCTGACGGTAAGATCCCCAGGATGTCTGTTTGATATAGGGGCTGGTTGTTCCCCAGTACCAGTTGAATTCGCGAATGTTAAGGTCATTTCTTGCCCGTTCGAGATCACTGTTGATCTGCGAGGTGCCGCGAACACGGCCCATAACGTCGGCCAGCTCGACCGACACACGTCGCACCGAACGATGAACTCCACGCTGAAATGATGCCTTGTTATCAAACCACGGTGTCGCATCCCACGGAATGCCAAACAGGCCGATTTTGTATAGCAATGTCCCCGACATCCAGGCGTTCTGGTTGACGTTAAAATCGATCAGTTCGGAAGCTACATCAACCAGCGCCGAACGCCCGCAAGTTCTGGTCGTTGACTGTCCACCTTCTATGGCCACCTGCTCGCCGGCTGGAACGGTTAATTTTTCAAAGTTGAATTTGTCAGTGTAATTGATATTGAAATTCCGGATGAACGCCGCGTTCCAGAAAAACCAGCCATAGGGAATCATAATCCCGAGAATCAGAACCCCGGCAATAACCTTCAAAATACCATGGGTTCTATTATACCAGCGCCCAATGGCCACGAACGGCCACAAAAACCAGGCGACAACCAGACCTACTCCGCGACCAAACAGCGAAAACATTCTGGAAAAAAATTCTATCACAGGATCAAGCATGGGCTTCCTTTAAAAATCGAATAAACGACCACGATACGCATCCTTGTCGCTCACATAGTCTTCGCTGATACGTTTCACCACGTAATCGCGATATTTATCCGGCCAGTTTTCATAATCGCGATAAAATGCCGGTTTGTTGAAAATAAAGCGACTCATAAAGTCAAAGGGTACATAGTCGGCAATCAACCGGTTGACCAGCCACTGGTCCTGATGACCGGGTTTTGCCCGCGACAACAAAAAACGTCCGCGTGCGTCAATTTCATCAAGCTCGATGCGCGACCAGTTGGAAAGTTCTCGCCTCGCCCAGTTCAAAAATGGCAGCGTACCTTCTTCCTCAAATACATCAGCGTTGCGATTAACGAAAGATTTAATCCAGCGGCGATCCTTTTTGGGCTTTTCATCCGGGGCAATCTTGGCGCTGATGCTGGTTACCAGCATTTCGGCGCGGTGTTCAATAAACCCGGATTTTTCAATCCACGAGCCGCGCGGCACATCCACCCGACCGGTCTCAAGCAGAAACCGGTAAACCTGTTCTTCATTGCGGGCATCGAGATAACTTACTTGCCACGGCCGCGAACGCTTGAAACCCGGAGCCGAAGGATCGCCAATCACGGTTGTCTGATTGCGATCAATGAAAATGTACAGACCACCAAAATGCCGGGTCCAGAAGGTATTGTGCCGGAAAACCACTTCACTTGGCACCAACCGGTTGGTGCGAATATCGCCACAAACCTTCGCCAGCTCAATCATACGGTTGAGCACATCATTGTTGCGCCAGACATCCGGTTCTTTTTTCAGCCGGTCAACCAGGGTGCGCAATTCGGTTGCCTGCGAGGTCAAATCATTGGCGGTAAAAACCTTGAACTCAACCTGTTCAATCGACAGCAGATCCTCAATATTTTCCGCCTCAAGAATTGAATCCTCAATTTCACCGAACAAAACGTCCTTGATTGTCAGAACCTTGATGACCTTGGCATTTTTGTTGAAAAATTGATGCATCAACAGGCCGGTGTTGGAAAACGCCGTCTGGATTACCGGCAGCCGGATCTGATCGGGCGAAATAATAATAAACCGGCGATTTATC
>JAJRTY010000200.1 GCA_024278055.1 Alphaproteobacteria bacterium
AGGCGCTTGTCCGCTCGGTCGAAGAAGGCCTGCCGCTGGTGCGTGCTGCCAATACCGGAATTTCGGTCATTGGTGATTCTTTTGGCCGGGTTTTGAGAATTTTACCACTTGGTCAGGTTGGAGTGCTGGATGGCCCGCTTCCAGTAGCTCTGAACACGACGATATTTTCGCGATTTGGTTTGTTGCCCTATTGGTTGATTATATTGACCTATTTGGCGTTTCTTACTTTAGGGAAACAGGCCAGACAACCGAAGTTGCATTGACAGAATTTGCATCTGCAGGCAATTATTGAAACTGATGAGACAAGCAACCCTAATTGCCCTCGTCTAATTATGCCTAACATGGCTCACTTGCCTCGTGATCAACCGGAGGGAAAAAGGCTGATCACAAGAATGCAACCCACCGCGCCCCGAAATTTGAATCTGGGCTTCGGCAAAGAGAAACAGATATGTCTGACAACGTTAAAAAACCAAACCCGATCGATATTCATGTGGGGAGCAGGGTAAGACTGCGACGCACAATGCTTGGCCACAGCCAGGAAAAGCTTGGCAATGCTTTGGGTATCACTTTCCAGCAAATACAAAAGTACGAAAAAGGTGCCAACCGGATTGGTGCAAGCAGGCTTCAGCAGATTGCCAATGTACTAACGGTACCAGTGGCATTTTTCTTTGAAGATGCACCCTCAGGCACCCAGACGACCAGCGGCATGGCTGAGGAAAATTCAACAACCTATGTGGTGGATTTCCTTTCCAGTTCAGAAGGTCTTCAATTGAACCGGGCGTTTGTCAATATTTCAGACCCAAAGGTTCGACGCAAGATTGTTGATCTGGTTAAAACGCTGGCAGACGACAGCGACTGACCCTCTGAGCAAACACCAATATTAAAAGACAACATGGCCCGGGACTCCCACCTGTTCCGGGCAATATTTGTGTTATCAGCCAAATAATTTGGCTGTGGCTCCCTGATTGTCCGCAGACCCTGGAACTGGTTTGATCATCCAACCTCGATATCTGGTTGGATGCCAGGACCTGTGCCGTTATGGCAGATAACTAATTTCCTTGACCTGATCGTGACAGCCGCATACATGGTGCGCGATGGACGTGTTTGGCGCCTCAGCTTGTTGCGTCCTTAAAGCGAAGGCCCGTTTGTTTGGCCTTTGAAAAATCCAGCTAAGCGAGGGAAGACTTTATGTCGCGCAGAAATTATATCTTTACCAGTGAATCAGTTTCAGAAGGCCATCCGGACAAGGTCTCAGACCGAATTTCAGATGAAATTGTTGATCTATATTTTCGCACCGCCATTGCCGAAGGAATGAACCCGTGGGACGTGCGGGTTGCCGCAGAAACCCTGACCACCACCAATAAGGTGGTGATTGCCGGCGAAACCCGCGGCCCGGAAAGTATTACCAGTGACCAGATCGAACAGGTTGCGCGTGATGCGATTAAAGATATCGGCTACGAGCAGGATGGATTTCACTGGCAGAACGCCAAAGTTGACATCTGTTTGCACGCCCAGTCTGCCGATATTGCCCAGGGTGTTGATGCCGGTGGCAACAAGGACGAGGGTGCCGGTGACCAGGGCATCATGTTTGGATATGCCTGCCGCGAAACGCCGGAACTGATGCCGGCCCCAATTTACTATTCCCACAAAATTCTCGAAATTCTCGCCGAGGCCCGCAAATCCGGCGCGGCTGCCCAACTTGGACCCGATTCCAAAAGTCAGGTCAGTGTGCTCTATGAAGACGGCAAACCGGTGCGTGCATCTTCGATTGTGTTGTCGACCCAGCACATGGACGCCGACATGACATCATCCGATGTCGCGGAACTTGTTCGTCCCTATATTGAACAAACCCTGCCGGATGGCTGGATCACCGGCGAGACCGAATGGCATGTCAATCCGACCGGTAAATTCGTTATTGGCGGCCCGGATGGTGATGCGGGATTGACCGGGCGAAAAATCATTGTCGACACCTATGGCGGCGCTGCGCCACATGGTGGTGGCGCATTTTCCGGCAAGGATCCAACCAAGGTTGACCGTTCCGCCGCCTACGCCTCACGCTATCTCGCCAAGAACATTGTCGCTGCCGGCTTTGCTGACTGGTGCACCATTCAGTTGTCCTATGCGATTGGTGTTGCCCAGCCGCTTTCAATCTATGTCGACACCGGTGGGCTTTCATCAGTGTCTGAATCGCGGCTTGAAGAGGTTATTGCCAGCGTCATGGACCTTTCCCCGCGCGGCATTCGCGCCCATCTGGACCTTAACAAACCTATCTATGCGCGCACATCTGCCTATGGTCATTTTGGCCGTATTCCGGATGATGAAGGCGGATTTTCGTGGGAAAAAACCGACCTTGTCGAAAAGCTCCAGGCCGCAGTCTGATCCTTTGTGCGAGCGTTCCAATAAAGTTCAGGTCGACCGCAAAAGCCGGTCGACCGAAGCGTTTTACGGGCGGCGAAAAACCCAGAAACTCAAAACCCGCAAGCAACAACTGGTAGACACTTTGTTGCCGAAGTTACGCCTTGACCTTAATCTGCCACAGCCCGGTGGACTGGATGCGCTGTTTGTCCGGCCAATGGCGGCATACCGTATGGAAATCGGTTTTGGCGGTGGCGAACATCTGGCAACAGAGGCTGAAAAAAACCCGAATACCGGTTTTGTCGGTGTTGAACCGTTTATCAATGGTATGGCAAAAATGCTTGGTGAAATTGATGACCGGCAATTGGAAAATGTGCGGCTTTTTGATGACGATGCAACCCTGGTGCTGGACTGGCTTCCCGCAAACGGTCTTGATTGCCTTGACCTGCTGTATCCTGACCCCTGGCCTAAAAAACGACACTGGAAGCGACGGTTTGTCAGTATCAAAAACCTTGACCGCATTGCGCGCGTATTAAAACCGGGTGGTGAATTTCGCTTTGCCAGCGATATAGA
>JAJRTY010000201.1 GCA_024278055.1 Alphaproteobacteria bacterium
AGCTAAAACAACACGTTCACGAAGATCAATCGAATAAGCTCGTACCATACAGGCTGGCCTCCTCTCCAGCCCATATCTTGAAGCATAAAACAAATGATTTGGGAATCCTAAGCGATTCAATAAATATCAGAAACGCTCTAAGCCACCGACTTCAATCGCTCCAGCGCTTCTATAAGTTTGGTCCTGGTTTCTTCTGCTGCCACTTTGCGGGTACGTTGTTCGGCGACGACGTGTTCGGGGGCGCGGGAGGTAAATTTTTCGTTGGCGAGTTTGGCCTCAATGCCGGAAATGTCTTTTTCGACTTTTTCTATTTCCTTTGTCAGGCGTTCGTTTTCGGCATCCACATCAATCGCTCCGGCCAGCGGCAGCGCCAACAGTGCATCGTCCATGACGATCTGAACCGAACCTTTTGGGGGTTCATCGGCAAAATTGATATTTTCCAGCCGTGCCATGCGTTTGAGCAGTCCGCGATGCAGGTGGGCACGGGCACGTGGTTTTTCTCCGGCGTTGACCAGAACAAGCGGTACTTTGGCACCCGCGGGCACATTCATTTCGGCGCGTGCCGAGCGAATTTCTGTAATCACCGCGATGATCCATTCAATTTCTTCTCGCGCCTCATTATCCACCATATCGGGATAATTGGGCCACGCGGCCATTATCAGCATGTCCTTGTCGGCAACTGTGCCTTGTGAGGCCCGCTGCCACAATTCCTCAGTGATAAACGGCATGAAGGGATGCAACATGATCAGGATCTGATCCATGGCCCAGGCAGCCGTTGCCCGGGTCTCGGCCTTGGCCTCTTCATCATCGCCAGCCAGCAAAGGCTTCATCAACTCCACATACCAGTCGCAGAAAACATTCCAGATGAAACGATATAGGGCTGAGGCTGCCTCATTGTATCGGTGAGCTTCAATGGCAAGTGTTACTGCCTTGCCTGTCGCCATAGCATCACCGGCAATCCAGCGGTTTAAAGTCTGACGCGCACCGGCGGGATCGAAACCTTCCTGGCGCACGCATTCATTCATGTCGCAGAAGCGTGCGGCATTCCACAATTTGGTGGCGAAGTTGCGATAGCCTTCGATGCGCTGTTCCGATAATTTGATATCGCGGCCTTGTGCTGCCATGGCAGCAAGGGTAAAGCGCAGGGCGTCGGCACCATATTTTTCAACCAGATGCAGGGGATCAATAACATTGCCCTTGGATTTGGACATTTTGGCACCGTGTTCATCACGCACCAGCGCATGAATATAGACCGTGTGAAACGGCACTTCGGGTTTGCCTTGTTTGTCTTTCATGAAATGCAACGACAGCATCATCATGCGAGCTACCCAGAAAAAGATGATATCAAAACCTGTCACCAGAACATCAGTTTTATAGTAACGGTCAAGCTCAGCGGTTTTTTCAGGCCAGCCGAGAGTTGAAAATGCCCACAGGCCAGATGAAAACCAGGTGTCCAATACATCTTCATCACGGGTAATTTCGACCTGCTTACCATAATGTTTGTCGGCTTGCGCTTGTGCATCGGTTTCATTGTAGGCAACGAAAATCTTCTCATCGGGCCCATACCATGCCGGGATCTGGTGGCCCCACCACAGTTGCCGGGAAATGCACCATGGCTGGATATTGCGCATCCACTCGTAGTAAGTTTTTTCCCAGTTTTTGGGAACAAACTTTGTCTCCCCCTGCTCCACAGCCTCAATCGCCGGTTTGGCCAATGTTTCGGCATCCACATACCACTGGTCGGTAAGCATGGGTTCAATGACCACTCCGGAACGATCGCCGAACGGTTGGGCGATGACTTTATCTTCGACGCCGCGATAAAACCCTAACTCCTTGATTTCTTTCAAAACCAACTCGCGGGCAACAAACCGGTCAAGGCCCTTGTAATGTTCCGGTACATTGTTCTCAGGGGTAACAATCATCCGCGCTTGCGTATCCAGCAGCGGGATCAGGGGGATGTTGTTGCGCCGGGCGACTTCAAAATCGTTAAAGTCATGAGCGCCGGTAATTTTTACCGCACCGGAGCCAAATTCAGGATCGGGGTATTCATCGGCGATAATCGGAATATGACGCTCGGCAATCGGCAGGCGAACCATTTTGCCAATGAGGTTTTTATAGCGCTCATCTGATGGGTGTACGGCTACAGCGCCATCGCCGAGCATGGTTTCAGGCCGCGTGGTGGCGATAATGATTTCTTCGATACCATCAACCGGTCCATCTACAAGAGGATAGGCGAACTGCCACATATGGCCATCGACATCTTTTTGCTCAACTTCGAGATCCGAGATGGCAGTCTGGAAAACCGGATCCCAGTTGACCAGACGTTTGTCCTTGTAAATCAGGCCTTCATTGTACAATTCAACAAACACTTTCAGCACAGCCTGGCTCAGGCCTTCATCCATGGTGAAACGTTCGCGCGACCAGTCACATGAAGCGCCGAGGCGTTTCAACTGATTGATGATGGTGCCACCGGATTCGTGCTTCCATTTCCAGATACGCTCAACAAACGCCTCACGCCCCATGGCATGGCGATCAGGTTCACCATTTTCAGCCAATTGCCGCTCAACCACCATTTGGGTGGCAATACCGGCGTGATCCATACCCGGTTGCCACAAAACGTCTTTGCCGCGCATACGCTCAAACCGACACAAAATGTCCTGCAACGTGTTGTTGAGAGCATGGCCCATATGCAGAGAGCCGGTGACATTTGGCGGTGGGATGACGATGCAAAAACTTTCCGCGCCGGCCGCGAGCCTGTCTGGCTGACCGGCTTTAAAAGCGCCGCTATCCTCCCAGGCTTTATATAGTCGTGGTTCAATTTCGGCGGGCTGGTAGGTCTTTTCCATAATCGGGGCACTTCAATTGACGTTAAGGTCAGGCCTCATTTTGTCACCATCATGAGAACCGGATTTGCGTGAAAAAAGGGGTTTTGCTTGTTGGTTTTTCAGGTTGAGTGGATGTAAAGCCCAACGTTTGTGACCTGTCAAGACGCAGAATGATGACCGGTCTTAGCGACCGCGACGAGCAATGCGCTCGATTTCCTCGCTCACAAGTTTTTCCACCAGATTTGGCAGATTGGCATCGAGCCAGTTTTTCAACAGTGGTCGCAACATTTCCTGGACCAGTTCTTCAACCGTGGTTGCATTATTACCGCGTGACAACAGTGTATTGGCAAGATCGCCAAAAGACGCAGCAGCAGCAACCCCGACACCATCAGAAACAAGTCTGTCGGCAACTTTGGTTTCTATCGGCAACTCCATGACCGACTCAGGCTCAGGCTCAGG